>JBIIGV010000099.1:0-10462 GCA_044236265.1 Oligoflexales bacterium | reverse complement strand
TCACAATAAAGCTTTCACCTGCCAGCATGCTCTTATCGATAAAGTTGAGAGTTTTCTCGACAGCGGTGTCCGCATCGGTTCCCCTGACGTCGAGTGTGTTTTTTGGCGTTTGAGGGACGAAGTCTGGAACTTCTGGTTTGCTGGCAGTCGCCAGACTTACTCGCTGTTGTTTGCCAGATGGTGCGGTAGGCTTGTCGGCAGCTCTCGTCTTGCGTAGATCAAGAATACCGACACGGACCTTGATTATGCCAATGGCAACCTCAATAGGATCATTAGCGGTGGCACCCAGTTTAGAGATCACTCCTTCTTTACGCACAGGCAGGACATAAACATTAAGGCCTTCACGTAAATCCTCTGGATTAACGGGTGTACCCGGAAGCTCTGCTTGCGCTCCTGCGCCGGCCATTTTAGAGACGCTTGATTCAATCTCGCGTAATTTCGTTTCCGCTTCCCGTTTTTTGTCGTAGGCACTCTTGGGGTCGACATGGCCCGTTCGTATCTCTTTTACGGCGTTGCGTAGCTCTTTTGCTTTATCTTCAAACTCACTGCGGAGTGTGTCGACTTCTGTCTCAAGTTTTGCAGCTACGCTGCGGGCAGCCTTGGCACGCTGCTGCTCCAACAAGTTACACTCTTGCTCCCACCGCGATTTGGCAGCTTGGACCTCCAAAAGCTCGCGGTCCAGCTGACGTTTAAGGTCTTCAGACTGACGTCGCGCAGATTGCAGAGCCGAGACGGCCTCGTCCAATGCTGTGTGGCTGCTGCCACGTAGTTGTCGAGCCCGGTCGATGATTGGGGTTGGCAGTCCCATTTGCGTCGCAAGTTCAAGTCCATAGCTTTGGCCGGGAACATCCAAAATCAATCGATAAGTAGGGCGATAGGTTGATTCTTCGTATTCCATCGATGCATTACGGTAACGATGATCATCAATGGCCAGGCTCTTTAGACCATCGAAGTGAGTGGTCGCAATCGTCGTGACCTGCTGCGCTGCGAGATGCTCGAGCACGGCGCGGGCAATGGCTGCACCTGTTTGTGGTTCGGTTCCAGTTGCGAGTTCATCAAGGAGTACGAGGTCGGTTTGAGATGCGCCTTCAATAATCGGTTTCAGTCCCAAGAGGTGTCCGCTGAACGTCGACAAATTTGCCGTGATATTTTGGGCATCTCCCATTTCGAGATGAAGATTTTCAAAGATAAACATTTTCGATTCAGGTTCAGCCGGAATCAGCAGGCCTGCACGGGCCATAAGATGAAGGAGGCCTGTCGTCTTAAGGACCACTGTTTTACCGCCGGCATTTGGACCAGAAACAACCAAGATTTTTTGCGGAGTCGTTTGATTACTCTTCAGGATAATTGTGTTGGGCTCAGCTGTTTTCCCTGAAGGTGTTTTTATTAAGGGATGACGTGCTTCGATTAACTCGAGACAAGGAGTTTCGGATAAATGGACGGCTCCGGCGTCAATTTCGACGGCTAAAGCGGCCTCTGCTGTCATGCGGTCGAGTTCGATCAGTTCCTGATAATTAATTTTGAGAGGATCAAGCTCGCGAGCAACGTGTGCGCTTAGCTCGCGAAAGATACGGATGATTTCCAGCTTTTCGGCCAAATCAATATCGTGGAGCTCTTGATTCAGATGAGAGATCGCAGTTGGCTCAAGAAATAGGGTCTGACCTGAGTCAGACGTGTCGACAATACTTCCCTTAACTCGACCGCGGCCATCAAGGCGGATCGGAATCACGTACTTCTCGTGACGAACCGTATAAAAATCGTCTTGAAGATAGTCCTGGACGTTAAGATCATGCATTAGCCGCGTGATGGTCTCTTCGATGCGCTTACGCAGCGCGGTTTTTGCAGCCCGAATAGCAGCAAGCTCTTCGGAGGCTGTATCTAGAAGTGATCCGTCACCAGCGACAGACATCTCAATTGTTTGTAGTAATTTCGGTAGCGGATAAAGCAATCCGCGAATTCTCTGCAGGCTCGATGACTTAGGTGCAAATGAGTTTGCAAACGACAAAACGCGTTTGGTTGATAACAGGATTTCGACCACCATGCGCAGGTCTAGCCCTTCGAGCAGTTGACCCTTTTCAGTAGCTTTGAATACCTGATGTGGCTTTTTTAATTCACCGACGGGAGCTTTGTAGCCTGAGCGTGCGATGTCGCGCAAACTTGTGACCGATTCCCATCGGGACTTAATGCTGTCTTTGCTACGGTTTGGTTTGAGACTGTGGCAGTCCTCGCGGCCTTCATCAGTTTGCGCATGCTGCGCCAAGCGCCCTGTCAGCAAAGACCATTCTAGTTTGTCTAAAACTCTTTCAATTCGCAAAACCTAGGGGCTCCCGTCCATCTATCGTGGGCTGATAGTTGTAGCACAGGGCCGTTTAAATTCCTTGGGATATTGTTTCATGGAGCGCTTAAGCCCATCATCGACAAAAAATCCATAACCCTAATAATTTCAGATAGATGAGTCTAAAAATTTATCCTGATTAATCAGCTGTGCAGCTTAAAATTAACTTAGGCTACTGAGGAGTTAGAGCGTTGCCTCACGGTAAGACGCACCTAACATAACGCTCAAAATAGGAATCCCAATACGAGCTTGATGTACCCGACCAGCACCAAAAACGCGTAGTGCCTGCGGGGTAGCCACCGGATGTCCATGACAACGTTCCTGCCGCTGGCACTCCGTTTGCGCTGCCCGCCCAGGTGGGGGTAATGCTGTCTCCCGACGGGAGCATATTTGGCGGAGTGTTCATCGTGGTTTCATACATTACGGGTAATCGCATTCCTTTATCAGCGCAAGTTTTAATATTGCCCTCGTAATGAGAGAGGCCTGTACCCCGTCCCGTTGCAGCAGTGCTCCAATCACTCAGCCAATCTTCCGATTCAGTACCAGAACCGGCTGCTGCGTCAAGTCTCAACATGCCGACAGTACCGGCATCGTAGTAAAGACAACGTCCCGTAGCTGTCATGTTCGAGTGACTTAGAAACACATTTGGCGGGCAAACTCGTCCAGTAATATTACTGCCTGTTGTGAAGTCTGCCGCACTAAACGCAGTACCTGCTCGAGTCAGCTGTTTCTGCCATCCATTGACCACAACACCGGTGGCATTCAATATTCTCGTGCCACCTTTTTCTTTCCAGATTTTAAACCCAGAGATGCCGTCGGCAAACTGCAGACTCATGGTTACATCAGACGGCCCTTGTCGCTCGGTGCCTATCGCTAAATCCTGTGCGTAATTTGGCGAGGTACCTTCAAGGTAGCAGTCGCCAGCACAGGCGGGACGATAGAGGAAACCACCAGTCAATGTCGCGTTCTGGCCGTCTGTGTTTGTTACCACCACGTTTTGCGAGCCCGCTGATCCCGCTGGTGTAGTCGCTGTAATGGAGGTCGAATTTACGACCGTAACAGCGGTCGCCGAATTGCCACCAATTGTCACAGTTGCACCGGACTGAAATCCGGAACCTGTGATGGTCACAGCTGTACTCCCAGCCGCAGAGCCTGAGTTTGGCAACAAAGTAGATATCGTTGGTGCCACAAAGGTGTACGGAACGGCATTGACTTCATTTGAAAGCGTTCCTTCAATTCCGCTCTTAACAGCAGCAAGTTTGTAATAATATGTGGTGCCTCCGGTTAGCGGCGAATGGGTGTATACGGATGAGACATTAGAGATCTTCGTCGAGTCTGTTGTGACGCCAGCGCTAGTTGACCAATAGAGATTATATGAAGTCGCACCGGAGACTGAACTCCAGTTTATTCCAAGCGATGACGTATAGCGATAGGGAGTGGCTAATGTCGGAGCGGCAGGCGGTATCACGACTTGAATATCAAAGCTCCCCGACGTCGACCAATTACCGGAGGAATCGCGCTCCTGTACATATAACCTATGCGTGGTCTCAGCTAGCGGAGATCCTGGCGTGAAGGAAGAACTGGTCGTTTCTGTCGCTCCAGAGGACAGATCCGGGCTATTTAATTTATACCTGTATGTGCCATTTCCTCCGCCCCCGCCGCTTGACCAAGTCCAGGCTGGTGTCGTGTTCGCAGTTGGCGTGATGCCCATAACATTTGGAGCATTAGGTGGAGTTATATCATAAGTAAACACCGACGTGACCACAGCGGAAGCAAGATTTACCTGATCACAGGTGATGACTTTTAAGGTGGTGTTTGATGCTGGGATCGTGATGCTTGTAGGTTGAGTCGATGAGGCTGTACCTGATGAACAATTAGGGTCTATTCCGGTCGTCGTGTAACGGAATTCTTTGAAGTTAGTGTCGGGAGTTGAGTTTTGTTGAATCGATGTCATGAAGCTAGAATTGAAAGATTTTGAGGCATCAACAATGACTGGCGTCTGCGGCACGTTATTATCGTGAATTATTGTGTCATTTACGCATGCAGTCTCGTTACCAGCTAAGTCTTTAAACTTTGCATAGACTGTGGTCGTGCTATTTGTTTGACCTAAGGTCCAGGATTTTGACGTGGCATAGGCCTCCCAGCTACCACCGGATGCACAGCCTGCCGTGTTTGTAATGTACATTTGATCAGGACTGCCATCAGCACTCAACGTTAGTGTTGATGCTGTGCTGGATGTATAGTTTGCTCCGGAGTTGATGCTAAGACTCGGTGAACTGGGAGATACTGTGTCATACGTTCTTGATAATTGTATCGCAGCAGTGTTGCCATTTGTGGCGGCGTCCTGTGCCACGTCGGCCGCTATATCAATCGTCACCGCCCCTTGTGCTGATGGTATAACGTTTACCGTGTAAGTGTTGCCTGATCCTGAGAATCCCGATGTTGTGCCGTTACTTACGGTTAAGTCAGAAATGACAAAGTTAGTCACACTCTCAGAAAACGATATGGTGAATGGGATCGGGCTGACGTTAGTGTTCGCCTGTGCCGTTGAGCTGATGGTTACCGAAGGGCGTGTGTTGTCGAATGTATAAGTTGCCTGCGCCACTGTTGAAGCTTGTCCTGCTTGGTCACAGGTGATGACTTTTAAGGTCGTGTTTGACGCTGGGATCGTGATGCTTGTTGGCTGAGTTGATGAGGCGGTGCCCGAGGAGCAAGTAGGTTCCGTCACGGTTGTTGTGTAACGGAATTCTTTGAAATTGGAGTCAGAGACTGCATTTTGTTGAATCGATGTCGTAAAGCTGGCATTGAAAGTTTTTGATGCAATCGTAATAGCAGGAGGTTGCGGGGCAATGTTGTCATGAACAATTGAATCACTCACGCATTCGGTCTCGTTATTGGCAATGTCTCTAAACTTTGCGTAGACAGTGGCCGTGGCATTAGTTTGAGAGAGAATCCAGGTCGACTTTGATGTGTTATAAGTCTCCCATGATCCACCCGATGAGCAGGTAGCTGTATTTGTAATATACATCTCGCTGGCATCACCTGCGCTGAGGGTAAGATTAGAGGATGTCGTGGTTGTGATGCTCGCACTAGCATTGATGATGATACTTGGTGACGAGGGTGCCGTTAGGTCTGCAAGAGTTTGCAGGTCGGTCGCGCCGACTAAAGCTTGATTGCCGGCCTCGTCCATGACCACAATTGCTGCATGATAAAGCGTGTTTCCCTGAAGGTTCTTGATCACGAAGGTCGTGCTATTGATAACTTGCACTGAAGCCTGATTTCCATATTGTTGAACATCGTCAAGAGATGTCAATGAATGAGATGTTGACGTGTAAGCATAAAAAGAAAGCGTGCCCTCTAATGAGAGATTATCGGACGCTTTCTGCCAAGTTAGTTGGGCCGAATTTTCAGTTGGTCCGGAAGCAGTCAATCCAACCTGAACAACTGGCGGTGTCTTGTCCACCTCAATGGCATCGAGTGCATAAATCCTCTTTACAAGTCCCTCTCCAATATAGGCTACACAAACTTTGTAGCGACCTTGGGCGAGAGATTTCAGCTGGGACAAGGTAGGATTTTCACCCTCAATTTTTTTTAGCGAATCACAGTTTTCAAGCGCCCCGATTATGGTCACGCCTCGCATAAGATTTTCCATTGTGTCGGTGGTAACGAGAAGCCTCGGCTCATCTGTAAGGTTCATCAGGCGAGTCAGTAACGTTTCGTTCTGGGACCGTTTAAGAATGTTATTTTTAGTTATGATGTCGTCGTTGTAGAGAACTGAGCCTTTGGGGTCCTTGATACACTTTCCCCTGGCGTCACAGTTGGCTACAGCTTCTTCGCGGGTCGTCTTAACTTCAACTGAGCTTTCGGGCGCGCTGCAAGATGTGACAAGCGCAATGAGCGATATCACCACATCTGACGACAGGCCTTGTAACCGTCGAGGTCTCAATGGTCTCCCCTTAAAAGAAGCCAATCGGCTGATTTTGTCGAGGACTTAAGGATTTTTAGACCGTTAGTGGGTCGGGGTTTTATTTCCCAATCAAACCAGGTGTTTTTGGCAATACTTGCGCTCATGGCAGCAGGGCTTGAGGGGCTGTCAAAGCCCTACGGTGTCCCGTCGCTATCATGTATTGCGGGAAGGGATGTCCTTGGTACATTTTTGTTACTGTCCGATCGGCCAGCTGCAGTCTAACCCCTTGCAATGACTTGAGGGGGGTAATTTTGCTTGAAAAGCTTAAAATTATTTTATAAAAAGTATACATCAAAATCAGGCAATCACCATAGAGGAGGGGAACATGCTCCCGAGAACAGTCACGCAGATATTGTTTTGCCTATTTTTCGTCTTCGTTGCTTGTAGTGAGCAGCAAGAGCCGAACGCGACTCTCAAAGATGGAGAGTCCGGTGAGGTCACAGCGGCGTCAGCAATGGCGCGACGTAATTTAATCACGATTTCATTTACCAAGTGGGGTGACGTGATCGCTGTGGATACTGGTCTGGCAAGCGCCGAAGTAAAGGATGGTCGCTGTCGATTCTCTAAGCCGCTCAAGGCTGATGAGTCGACCCAGTGGAATCCATTCCAGATTTACTGGGTGATCTTCGACAGTCAGGCCGACGTAAGAAATGGTCGTGAGCTAAGTGGTGTCTTCGCTGAAAACGAGTCGCACAAGGCAGACGCCGTAACACGAGCCGACGGTGCTCGTCCTCACGGATTCAGCTATTTAACTGAACGCGCTGCTGGCTTCGTTAATCTGTCACCAGTAACGATGCATGACGATGACGCCATGCTGCAAACCGTCTTGGACGTTGCTGGCCACAAAGCCGCTATCAAGGGTTATGCAGAGATGGTCGACGGTGCCTGCAAGACTCGCACAGAGGCTTGCCGCGGTGGCAAGGAATGTTTCGAGAACGGAACATTTTCTCCCTTGGGTAACATCCATGTCGTTCAAAACATGGTCGGTATGCCAAGAACTGTAGAGCAAGAGCCTACAAATCGTATTGCACACGGCAAATAAGTCTCGACAATAGGCAAGACCCCATCAGATAACGATGGGGTCTTTTTTTGTCTGGAGAAGAAATTTTGGATCCGAAAACAATCGCTGTTTATGACGCCGAAACCAGTTCATTCATCGCTGATTGGATGTCGAGCACGCCTGCGATGGTGCGCCAGCTCGTCCATAAATATTTTGTCGCACCAGCCAGGATTATCGATATTGGGTCTGGCTCTGGGCGTGATGTGGATTGGTTGATGAAGCAGGGATTTGAGGTCGAGGGCGTGGATGCGTCACAAGGATTGATCGCGGCTGCCCAATCCCGTTATCCGCAAGCAACCTTCCGCTATGATGTTCTACCCGAATTGCCAAGCACTAAAACCTCAACATTCGACTATGCGCTTTGCTCTGCGGTTCTTATGCATTTGCCTCGGCAAGATGTTCAGGCTGCTGTGAAAAATATTCTTCGCGTGATTAAATCTGGTGGTAAGCTGATTTGCAGTGTCCGTCCGTCTAGACAGGCCAGTGAGCGTGAGGGTGACGGGCGTCTATTCACGGAGTTGACGTTGGGCGAGCTCTCGCAGTTTTTTATAGATCACGGATGCGTCTTGCTTGATTCATTGGAATCTGCAGCTGAAGGCTCAGACCGTCTCTGGCGTACTATTATTGTTGAGAAGAGTTGTTAATCAGCCAGTACAAATCTGTTGGACTTCAGATGTCTTCGTAATTGTCTTGACTTGTACGTTCATCCGGATTGGAGTCTGCAGGCTCTTTGGTGGGCAGTCGGTACTCGTCACTGGCCCACGCGGCAAGATCGCCGGTTTTGCAGTTCTCACTGCAGAATGGGCGAAATGCATTTAGCTCACTATAAATTGATAGCTTCCCACAATTAGGACAACTGACGTTACGTATGCGTGGACTTGAGCGTCCCCCCGGTTTTGTGCCGCCGTGTTCGTGTTCACTCATTTCTTGTTCTCTCGCCGCCATTGTTCAGGAGATAGATAGTTCTTGAGTCCCCAAATTCCCGCTTTTCCAGATCTTGCCTTAGATTCTGCGTTCAAATATTTATCTTTGTCAATTCGTTTGGTTTTACCTTTGTAGGTTTCAGCCAGTCCAAGCTCGAGAAGTTTGATGTTGATGCACTCCTCGCCAATATAGATCTCAATGACCGGACGATTGTATGGGTCAAGGTCTACCTGGCGAATCTGTGTGTTTTTCTTCTTCACCACGAGATCACTTAGCGTATCACGCGACTGATGACCAAGTGGCTGTCCTTCGTTTTTTGGTTTGCGTGCGCTTTCCACCTCTGGGGCGTCAATGCCTGCCAGTCTCGCATTAAACCAAAGCCCAGACTCTGTGACGACGCGGCAAGTGTCTCCGTCTCGACAGTGAGTGATTTCAGCAGGTGTTTTCTTATCGGGGGTGTCGTCTTTGTCAGACGCACGTAGCAAGCCGTTATAGATGATGGCGACCGTCATCATGATTATGATCGGAATTGCGCGTATTGCCATCTCTCGGTCCCCCTAGGTTATGTGGCGAGAGACTACGAAGAAAAAAATAATTTCTCAATTAACTTTCAAGGTGCGCTGCAGATGTCAGAGAAAGACAAACTGCCACAATGCTGTCTAGTATTGTGGCAGTTCTTTTGATGTTCAATAGTTACAAACTTTTAGTCTAAATCCAGAACTTTTGCGGGAATCGCTTTTTCAAATGTGGTGATGAGGCTCATCCACTCGACCTGGTCATTTTCGTCGCTGTGGATGACGCGCACGCCGTAATGCAGATTTTGATTCTCTGAAAATTTACGAACCACTTTTCCAAAACAAGCAATGCGTCGCGGTTGACCGCGGAGCGTGGTCGTGAATTCAATTTCAAGAAGCGTATTTTCTATAAAAGGTGGAGTTTGACGAGCATTCGCGCACTGGAGAAGCATGCCGCTGCGGGAAAGATTGGCAACAGGCAGGTCATAGACAAGCTTTGTCCCAAGAGTCTTTGCCGAAACTTTTAGTTCCTGTGGGGGCGTAAACCGCGTTGCAGGGGGATTTTTTTCGATGATGATCGTGTCTTTATCTGCCATGGTTTTTTGTCTCCTGTGATCAATTATTCGGATGATTTGCTTAACATCTTGACACGGCCAGGTGGCCAGAAACTGCAAGTGTCCCAATTAACTTCTAAAGGTTTTCATTGTTGTCGAAAACACAACGCCAGCCATCATGAGCTCCACTTGATTCGAAACATCAGCAATGGCTTGGTTCGCTCGCCCAGTAACCATACGAAGAATTCGTAATGCGGCATCTTGAGGTGGCGGCGATGTGCCAAAGTCGCTTGAGACCATGATGATAGGGCCTGGGTCCTGATGGATGTGATGACAAAGTTCATCGGTGTCTCGAAGCAGTATATTTGCCAGCTGCTCTTCATCATGTTTGCTGCTGCGCTTGGCGATTTCGTTGCCTATCCACTGGCTCACCGAGTCAATGATAATGAGGGACTGCGGGTGCTGTTTACGTGCTGATAAGAAGCTGTTTGTCAGATCAAACGGGGTATCTACAGTGGCCCATGTCTGTGGGCGCTGTGCTTTCAGGGTTGCGATCCGCTCACTGGTGCTAGGACTTGTTGGTAGAGCGGTGCCAAGCCAAACGACGTCTTCCCTTGAAGAAGCCATCTGGGTCGCCCGCCCAGTTTTACCTGACCAGGAGCCTCCACTAATAAACAACAATTTAGCTTTCATGATAAAATTATAACCTAGTGACTCTCGGAGTAGAAATCTCCAGACCGCGCAAACTAAGGTCGCTAAAAGCAATCGTTAACGGCCCGAAATCAATGATCTTATTTCGCGAGCTCATTGGTTTGCAGGTGGTGCCGATGCGATCCTATAAGAGGTGAGTGTATGAAAACCTTACTAAAATTTATTGTTGCGAGCCTTCTTCCCGCATCCGCTGCGTTGGCGGGGACGCTGGAAGCGCAAAAAGACGGGGTCGAAGTTTTTACGGCCGGTGACAAAAAATCGGCTGTAATCACCAAGCTGAAAAAAGGCGATACAATTTCGTCCTCTGAAAGAAAAGGCATGTTCTGGCAAGTCAAAACTAAAGACGGCAAAGCGGGCTTTGTCAGTGTTTTGGCTGTGCGAGCAAAAGCAGATGGG
>JBIIGV010000098.1:0-10527 GCA_044236265.1 Oligoflexales bacterium | reverse complement strand
TCTTCTGTTGGCGATGCTTTTAGTGATTCAAAAAGCAGACCGCGTTCAAGCATGTAGCGCGGTCACATCATCTGCAAATTCATTATCTTTGGTCGCTGCCAATTATGACTGGACCGCGCGCGGAGGTATTGTTTTCGAGTCACCTCGCGGCCAGCGTAAGCAGTCCATTAGGTTTCATCAAGATGGTGCCACCGCATCATGGCGGTCAAAGTATGCCAGTCTGACGGTGAGTCAGTTTGGACGGGATTTTCCCATGCAGGGACTCAATGAAGCCGGACTGATGGGGATTGTCTTGGTGGCGCCAGCCGATTACCCGAGGCAAGGTCCGCTTGGTGTGATTGCGGAAGTCTCGTGGCTTCAGTATCAGCTGGATCAATTCGCGACTGTGGAGGAAGTGATCGCTCATGCTGGCGACTTCGGTATAGAAAAGGTGTCAGCTTATTTGCATTGGTATTTGTGTGATGCACGTCACACCTGCATCATCGTCGAGTTCGAGCGCGGTCAGCCGGTTATTCACCAATTAGATCCCCAGGTAGTTCGCGCAGCTACAAATTCAAGTTTTCGAGCTTCCAGTGAAGCGTTGCGAAGTTGGCAAAGTTCAGGATCTGAGGCGGTGCCTCATGGTTATCAGTCCATAAATCGCTATATAAGGCTAGCCAATCGCGACTCTTTTGCGCATGAGTGGCAGTTAGTTGAAGCGATTGACGATGTAGCTCTACAAGGCTTTACCGCATTTCAGACGATATTTGACTCCCAGTCTAAAGAGCTGCGAGTTCGATTGCCCAATAGTCCGTGGCAAATCCTTGGTTTTGATCAGCGCAGCCTTGCATGCACTTCAAAGTTGGAGATGTATAATCTCCAGACTGGAGCTTGGCAAAGCTATGATTACGCTACTGTGGATCGACTATTTGCGGCTGCAACGGATGGTGCCGAAGACTTGACGGATGAGCGTCGCCGCAGAATCCTTGACGCAACAAGCGTCGTAGACTGCGATGGTGAAGCTTATCAGAGCCATTGGAGGGGGCGATGAGTCCAGATGACAAAGTTCTTTTGGCGGTCTTGGGAGTGCGTGATGCTGAAATCCTCGCATCTCGGCTGGGCGCGCAGGGTATAAACATTGCGACGATATATAACCATTCAACATGCACCACCGGCTGCAGTCCTAGTAAAGAGATATGGGCTCATGTGGATGATATCCCCGTCATAAAGCGTTGCATTCAGGAAGAGCGTTTAGCGATGCTCAATGAGATGGGTGTTAATTTAGAGCAGATCGAAAAGGTTTATGATCCAAGTCAAGGCGAGGCGACATGTCCGGCTTGCGGAACGTGCTTTTCGACGGCTCATGAAGCGTGTCCGGAGTGTGGTTTGCAATTTGTTTAAAAGCTGCAAGGTATCTGTTGTAGGGGTTTTTTATGCCGCGCGATAGAAAAATAGTGGTTTTTGACCTTGATGGTACCATCCTCGCATCGACGCCTTTTTATTTTTCAATTTTAGATAAGATTTTTCACCGTCATCAAATGGTGTTGACCGATGAGGAGAAGGCGCTGGCTTCTGGTCTTTCCGCCAAGGCGTTTCTGGCGCCACGATTAGATGAATCTGCCGTGAACTCTGCCTTGGACTATTTGAAAGAGCAGAGCGCTATTGATCTTCATCATATTCCTGTTTTCGATGGATTTTACGGAGTCCTCGAGACCCTGAAACTGCAGGGGCGAAAAATTGCGGTCTGGACCAGTCGCGATCGATCCTCAGCATTGACGCTTCTTGCTAGAAATCAACTAGATAAATTTTTCGATGTGGTCGTCGCTGCTGACTGCGTAAAGAAACATAAGCCTGACCCAGAGGGTTTATTTGCGATTGCTGAGCAACTGGGTGGAACCACTACCGACATGGTCATGATCGGCGACCACGATGTTGACGTTATGGCGGCTCGCGCTGCAGGAGTCGATGTGATTCGCGCAAATTGGCATGGTTATCGTCAAGGTGAAAACTGTCGTTTTGGTGCGCTGACAGCGCATAGCGTCAACGATTTAACGATGCATCTGACATGAGCGTTACTTGATGCATTTGATCACGGTTGCAGGCGGTAGGTTTAGCCAAACGGCTTGAGTGTTTACTGATGTGAACTGCCCTCTCAGGTCTTCAAGCATTCCATGGATTTTTGGCATCACAAATGTGTGGGTGTAGATAAACATCCGAAACTCTCCACCGACTCGAAGAATTTTGTGGGTCGACTCAAATATCGATCTTAAACTTTCGACGGGAATGACGGAGCACGGTATTCCAGAAACGACGAGATCAGCTTGTCCATAGTTATTCAAAACCCTCTCAGAAATATTTTGCGCGTAGTCAGCTAGCAACTCTATTTCAAGGCCTGATGCTGACAAATGTTGCCTGAATGCGCTGTTGGGTTCAGCAGCTAGGTAGATGGCCTCCTTGCGAAGTCTTGGGCGCAGAGCCTCCGTGATGACTCCTGTCCCTGGCCCGTATTCAACAACCAAGTTTAATTCTTTGTAATTGACACCGGCAATCAACGCGCCGACCAGTTCATCTGAAGATGGGATAATTGACGCAACTTCTCCTGGGCGCTCAAGAAATTGCTTGATAAACAAAGCGCGATTTTTTTTCTGATCTTTGATCTTATTGACGCCCATTGGGACACCCCGTTTTTACACACTTCGCCCTGAAGTCTCGTCGACAAGATGCCTTGCGAGATGAAAATACGCGGTATTTCCGATAGGTTTCAGCCCGTTAATGTCAGCTAATAGACGTCATTTTCCAGATGGACTTCAGGGAACTCCGGTGTTACACGGGCGAAGAAAAGGGGCCTGGGACCTTCGGATCTTACGAACAAATGCCAATAGGGATTCATCAAGGGCTCACAATCGGTAAATAAATAATGGTTCAACACTCTATTGTACGGAGATACGTGAGCGGTTACAGGATTTAAAAAAAGAATCTTTGGCATTAAAAATATAAAAAAAACTGGTCAACAGACCAAATGTGAAGATCCTATTATTTGCAAACCGAGGAGGCTAATTATTCCTGTCCGATCTGGGGTCCAACTGTGTCATTGTGCGGACAGTATCTCCGGAAGGCGCTGATAGTGTAATTATTTGACCTAGCGCCGCAACAATGCAATGGATTATCACATGGGCAAGAGAATGATGAGATTCTTTTTAGTCTCTTTAAAAATCATATTCCATACCTAATCCCGGATAAAATCTCGAATTAAGAACCGATGGAACAAAGCCAACCCTAAAAAAATTCTGGTTTGGAGTTTCTCCAGCGATCTTAAGCTCACCGTCTATGCTCCATACATCAATAATTTCCCACACCTTAAACCCCAAAAAAAGTCCTGCGCCGAGAAGGCAAAAAGCTGAGCCATCATTTTTTGATCGAATTGAATCAGCGCATGTACGAAATAGATCTAACTTTACTGGGAATGGCCGCTTCTTCGCTTGAAAATCATCCCAATCGTCATCATCCCAATCGCCATCCGAATTGTCCTCTCCACTTTTAGGTAGGTTATTTAGGCAATGAAGAATTAGGCCAATGCCCGCTCCTTCCCCCGCAGAAAATAACCAGCCTTTTTTTAAATATCGATGTTGGATCCCATGGCCTGCTCCAAAGCCAAAAGTGGTCCCAATCGCTCCACCAAGCAAAAATCTAGGCAAACTAATTTCCGAAACCTTAGCGGGTAATTTACCCTCTGTATCTGAGGACTCGTCTGACGCACTTTTATCACTTGCAAACAACGTGTCGGCGAGCAGGAAAGGAGATTGCATTCCGACCAAGATGATGATTAAAAAAAATCCTCTCAATCGAGCAAAACTCATAAAATTAGACCTCGTTATCCGGGCATCGTGTTGACTCATTTAACCCTACCAAAGAGCATTCTACTCCACCGGCCTACGTCTACGCACGAAAAATATCTAACTGACCTCCAAAGAAGGGCTAAGTCGATGCATCATGTGAAGCTAGTGTGCTTGAGGATATTGACAGCAATGTGCCGATGCCAATTCGTGCTATGGCGCCCAAGGCTTACCGTCGCAAAGGTGGGTATTGTTTCAAAGGGTCCGCCACAGAGGCGTCAATCCATCGGCGAGCTTGATTAGGTATATGATGTGTAAATGAAGGTGCTCAGAGCTTCGGTTATTGGGGATTGCGGCCGAATGGCTGTTTGCTACCAACAAGAGCTAGGTTTATGAGCTGAAATGGAGTGGTAAGTTAAATATTCTCGGTGCGTAGACGTGGGCCGGTTAACTAGAATGACATCTTGTCGGGTTAAATGAGTAGACAAGATGTCAGGAAGATACCGGTGTTAAATATCATTTTGCCTAGCGCCCAATAGTTGACCCTGGAAACCAGCTTTTTGGCCTATTCCAGGGTTTTAAAGGGTGTTTTAGTAGGTGTAACTAGTCGTGACTTTTTTACCGTCTTTGGTCAGGACTTTTTGTAAAATCCTTGCTCCATCCATGTCGTACGTATTTTCCTCAATCTCACTCGACTTGTTACCGTTACCATCGTCCGTCAATCGTTCTCGACGAACGAGTTGTCCAAAATCGTTATAAGTAGCCTTTTCAGTCGCACTTCGCCAAGCCTTGCCGTCTGCATAGTAAAAATTTTCAACACTTTCAGTGGGCAAATATTGGAATAGAATCTTGCTTGCTTGGACATGGGGTTGTAAATATTCTTTCCAAACGCCATTAAAAACATCATTCACCACAGGAATATAACGAGGAATTAGATTCTCCTCTTTTTGATAAAGTAACTTTTTGGAGTCACTGTTTCGTATCGAATCTACACATCGAAGACCTGAACTTGTGGGCGCGCAGGTTTCGGAGTGTTCTTGATTGTATGACAAGAAAACACTTTCCACGTATTGCCCTGGTATCACTGCACGGTAAGGATTAGAAAGGCGCTTTCCCATTCTTGTTTGCTTTGAGACCTTGCCGCCATCACTTGAATCAACTTCCAACGTCTTTTCGATGCCGGTTTTTGCATCGTAACTCTCGATTCTAACGGGCTTTCCGCCCTCTAGCCTCGTAGAGGTCCACGAGTCGTCCTCAGAATAAATCTCTTCGAGAACTCGGACTTCTTTACCGCCCTCATCTTTGTAATTCGTCACCCTTTTAGTTCTTCTTTTTCCGTCATAGCTGGAATAAGAAACATTTTCTTCATATTCTGGCGTGTCCATTGTGGCTTTATAGGACCTAACTTCGATTTCCAAGTTATCAGCATTACATTTTGACTCTTTTCGCGTGTAGTCCTTTTTAGTAAGGTCACCGGTATCAGTAAAATATTCCGATTTCCTGATATAGGTCTCCTGCAGGGTTTGTTTGCACTGGTCGCTGTTTACAGTTTTACTGATTTGCCGAGATTTGATTTTCCCTGAGGAATAAAATTCTTCGCTAACATCCTCATCACCGGTCGGGGCGTATGTGAAGGACTCTTTTTGAACCAACGCACCATTCTCATCGCGGGACTCCGCGAGCTTTAATTTGAAATAGTCATTTGGCACAACATATTTTCTAAAAATCTCATTAAAGTCCTCGCGAGGAGATTTCGAATTCGATTTTGAACTGCAAGACAAAACAGTTAATGCCAGCGCTACACCTGACACGCTACTCAACAGATTCCGCGTCAATTTCATAGGTCATCCTTTCAACGACTAACCAGACACCCTAGGGGCGGACGTCGGGCTTGCATTCCTTTGCAACCCTCTGGCCAAGGATATGACGTCCACTTGAATAATCCCGTAAGCGGGCTTAATGACAAGCTATAAAAATAAAGATCACGTCAACAAGTAAACCAGGTTTAAAGGCACTCCCATAAGACGAATTGACCAAAAAGCGTACACCCCCGCGAGCTTGTGACATCCCAGTTTTTTAAGATTTAAGATGCTGTAATTATTTGATTTTCATGTGACTCATAATCGCGGCTTATGCTTGGTATAGTCCTTGCTCATCACTCCGTATTATCTTTTGGAGGAGTAACACGTGAGCCGCACACCACATCCAAAGCACCACAACCCCGAGTCAGGCAAACGGTCAACACTAACCAAGTTGCTGACATTTTTTTCGATCATCGCACTTGCCAGCTCTGGATGCGGCTCCAAGCCAGCGTCACGTGCTGATTTAAAACTGACGTCCACCAAAGGAATAGCCTACACGGCAAATTTAAACGGAATTCAGATTCAAGATAATTTATCTGACCTCTTAGGCGAAATTGAGCCAGCCATTGCGAATCAGTTTCTTAGCGGCCCAGCTGGACATGGCCTTATAAAGATCAAAGGCATGATGCAGCTTTATTTTACCATCGGAGCATTGCGTCAAACCGGTGAAGGATCTCTAAGCATCGGCCATTTCAATCTTACATCCCACAAAATGGGAGAAAAGCTTTCATTTGAGGCTACCTACGACGCAACAATCACACTATTTGCCAAAGAAGACCGGGCGGAACTTAAAAAGACCTTCTGGCTACCAGTAAAAATGGATAAAGCATCTGTGAGAAGCTTTATCGATAGCAACCCTAAATGCTTTTCAAATGAATTTGATCACGCACGTCAAGAGCATCAAGCCGATTATGAACAGGTTGCTTTCTACTATTTTAATCTTGAACAGAACGGCTGCGACAAGAGGATCACAACTGATGGTACTTTGCAACGAGTCGAGTTTGTAATGGTAAAGAGTCCTGAGAATCCAAAACAGGAAAAATTCCCCGAGTATAAGAAAATTTGGAATGACAACCGCTTGGTCGCGACTCTGTTTTTCACACCTGCGGAAAGCCTAAATAAATATGATCCTGGTGTCGAGGCGGCAAATGTATTTTCCAGGGGGTTAACTGCATCATACGGTAAACCGATTGAAGGGGATCTAATGGCTCCCAACACAACCGGGAGCCATATCGAGGCTTACGATCGAGAAGCCACATTCCAACTTCCAGGTAATCGTTTACTGGTAGCAAGGGTCAAAGTGCGCGATGGTAGCTGGTTACAGGAAAACTCGAAAGCAGCGGACGAGATCAGGGCTGCAGCTCAGACTTCAGATTTTGTGAGCTACAATGGACACTCAGGCTATGGCATGAATATAGAATCATTTGAGAGCTCTATTTCGCCTGCAACCAATCAGCATCTCGTGTTTTTTGCGAATGGATGTAGTTCGTTTGCTTACATCGGCAGACAGATCTTCAAAGCAGAACATTCAGGAAGTCTCATCCCGAAGGATCTTGATCTTGTGGCAAATCTAAATGCGACTTACTTTCATCTTTTCGGACAGACAAATCTCATGTTTATTAAAAATTTAGTGGAATCTAAAGCCTCGTACATCTCGATTTTGAAAGGTATTCAAAAGCTACAGGGAGAGCAATATGACGCATCCGTCATCATTCGGGGCGAAGAAGACAACACCCAACCATAATAAAATGCTCTTTATAAACAATTGGGAGCTCTGAGCTTCCTCAGAAAAGGAGATACCAAGGATTAAGTTAACTATTAAGTGACTGAATCGGAGGTGTTTTGATTAGTTAGAGCTTTTTGAATTGACGACAGACATGACTCCCGCGAATGGGAAGAGTAAAATTAGTTTTACTAGTCTAAAAAAATGGAGGCGCCGACCGGATTCGAACCGGTGTGAAAACGATTTGCAATCGTTTGCGTAGCCACTCCGCCACAGCGCCAAGGAACAGGAAGTAAAACAAAAGCAAGGAGGTTTGACAACTTAAATGTCAAACCTCCGGAGGAATTAGTGCTGGCCAACCTTACAACCGGTCTCCACGGATGCCATGATGTCATCGCGAGGGATTAGCTCAGTTGGCAGGTGTGCACGACGCAAATTTGCTTTGAAGAGAATGGCTCCACGAAGTTTTGCGTAGTCAAGATCCGCATCTTCAAGGCTAGCATTCGTAAAGTTAGCGCCCTCGAGATTGGCATTCCATAAAGACGCACCATTTAACACGGCATTCGTAAAGTTTGCATCTTTGAGATTGCTGTAGCTAAGGTTGGCACCGCTCAGGTCGCAGCCGGTGAAATCAATCTTCATAAGATTGGCTTTGCGGATGTCAGTATCCTTGAAGTCCTTGGCGCCTTCCGCCAGCCATTCCATCACTTCTTTTCGCGTAAGCGTGATTGATTTGTCTTTTGCCATGTCAGTACTTCCTTTTTATTTTGAGGGATCAGCTGGCTGCTCCCTGATGCTGATCCAAAACTCTTTAAAATTACTTTGCCATTAAACGGGCAATGTCCAGCATGCGCCAGCTAAAGCCTGTCTCGTTATCGTACCAGGAAAGAATTTTAACCATGTTTCCGTCCATGACTTTGGTGGAGTCACCGTCAATGAAGCTAGAGTGGTTGTCGCCATTGAAGTCAACGGATACCAAAGGTAAGTCGGTGTAACCCAGTACGCCTTTGAGCGGGCCATTAGCAGCATCCTTGAGTAGCTTATTGACGTCTTCTTTGGTCGTTGCTTTTGAAACCTCAAAGGTTACGTCGACCAACGAGACGTTTGGTGTCGGAACGCGCACGGCCAGACCGTCCAGCTTGCCTTTAAGTTCTGGAATGACCAAGCCAATGGCTTTAGCGGCTCCTGTGGATGTCGGAATCATGGAGAGTGCAGCTGCTCTTGCGCGGCGCAAATCCTTGTGGGGCAGGTCAAGAGTGTTTTGGTCGTTGGTGTAGCTGTGGACGGTGGTCATCAGGCCACGTTTGACGCCCAGAGCTTCGTGAATAACCTTTGTGAACGGCGCAAGGCAGTTTGTCGTGCAGCTAGCATTGGACACAATTTTATGGACTTTCGGGTCTAGTTTGGTGTGATTGACGCCGTATACCACCGTGATGTCTTCATCTGTTGCCGGGGCAGAAATCAGCACAGCTCGGGCTCCAGCTTTTGTGTGTCCTTCGGCATCCGCTTTTTTTGTGAAGATACCGGTACACTCAAACACAATGTCGATATTTTTATCTTTCCAAGGAAGTTCTGGAACGGCTTTGATTTTCGATACGGTGATTTTTTTGCCGTTAACAGTCAGGCTTGTTTCGTCATGAGTGACGTCGGCATTCAGTACGCCGTGAACAGAGTCATACTTCAACAAGTGGGCCAACGTTTTGGTATCAGTAAGGTCATTGATGTGGACGATCTCAATGTCTCTATTGCGCGGATCAAGAGCGGCACGAAATACAGAACGACCAATGCGACCAAAACCGTTAATACCGATGCGAATAGCCATGTTAGACAACTCCAAATGTTGGGCAACAATACGGACCCCGTTTATAGTCAAAATAGCAAATAATGACAATAGTTAGGGGCTTATGGATGGTTCAGGACTTCAATGCGCGGCGCAGGGCGATGAGAGTTGTGCCGATGTCTCGGTCGTCAATGTGGAGGTGAGTGACGACCCGTAGCTTGCCATGGCCAAGGTGATTGACCAAAATTCCTTCCGATTTAAGGGCTTCCGCGGTTTTTTCACCATCAGAAACCCTGAAATATAAGATATTTGTCCAAATTTGAGGCAGATCTGTGGAGACTGGGTAACCAGATTCTTCAAGCTCCTTGATGCCATCAAACAGCATTTTAATGCGATGATGATCCTCGGCTAGTCGCACTCGATTATGGACCAAAGCGTACTCGGCCCCGGCGGCTAGATAGCCGACCTGCCGCATACCGCCCCCCCAGCGTTTTCTGATCTTGCGAGCGCGCTGAATAAGATCTCTACCTCCAATTAGCATGCTGCCAACCGGCGCGCCTAATCCTTTGCTAAAACAAACTGAGACTGTGTCAAATCCGGTTGTAAGTTCCCTGATATCGCAACCAAGCGCCACGGCGGCATTCCAAAGCCTTGCGCCGTCGCAGTGCAGAAGAAGATGATGATGGCGTGCTCTGTGTTGAATCCGCTGTAGATCTTTAGGTGCAATAACTTTTCCGGAGCCTCGGTTATGGGAGTTTTCAATAACGAGGAGCTTGGTTGACGCATAGTGCATCCATTCAGGTTTTACATGCTCATCAATGGAGGCATCAGATAGCGAGTCGGCAAAAGGTATGAGGTCAAACTGAACGCCACTTTGCGCTGCCGCAGCTCCTGCTTCATATAAAAAAACGTGGCTGTCTTCTTCGGCTAGCACCGAGTCTCCGTGGCGAGTTTGCAAGTTGATGGCGATCTGATTAGCCATAGTTCCAGAGGGTGTGAATAGACCAGCCTCTTTCCCTAACAGCTCGGCAACGCGTTCTTCCAAGCGATTGACGGTGGGATCTTCAGCATAAACGTCGTCGCCAACTTCGGCTTTAAGCATGTAAGCGAGCATCTCTGGCGTCGGTTTCGTGACCGTGTCAGAGCGTAGATCTATGGTTTTCAGCATGACAATTATTTTTCCGGACGAGAAGGGTCGTGGTTTGGGGCGTCGAAGGTTGGGAACGGAATAATGTTACTTCCAGGAACACGCGGCTCATGGTTTTTAGCGGTTGCGCCTTGACGCTGCGACGAACTGTGCAGTGTTGGTTTCTTCCGCGGTGGAGATGGAGGTGTTGCAGGAGTCTCATT
>JBIIGV010000001.1:0-82894 GCA_044236265.1 Oligoflexales bacterium | reverse complement strand
TTTTCCTGACCCTAGGGATGTTCTCAATAAGTGTGCTCGTTGGCTTAACGACCAGTTACTCAGTGACAGCGTTTATCACTCAAAAAACAATTCAAGCAGCAGGCAAGGCAGATAACATCCCCGTACTTTCGATGGTGACAAGTTGGGCTTTTACATGTCTGGTCTTTTTTCTTGCTTACAAAATCATTCCAAACTGTGAGGTGCGTAATCACGCCGCCCGAGGTGGTGCTCTCCTTGGTGGAACAGTCTTCTACATCGTCAGCAAACTTTACGGCACTTATGTAACCAGCTTTGCTAGCTATAAGAACATCTACGGAACCCTGGCAGCGCTGCCGATATTTTTGCTCTGGATTTACATGTGTTGGTTGATTTTACTTGCTGGCGCTTTGTTAGCCTGGCGTTGGCAAAATGGTTGGCCTCCCATGAAAGAAGAAAAAACGATCGAGATGACAGAAAATCTTCTCGATGAACACCGCAATAGATCTATTCGCGGCATGCTTCCTGCTCTGATCATGATTGCCATCTATGAAAGATTTCGTCAGGGCAAAGGCCACGATGTCACTTCGTTAGTTGAAGAACTAAAGCTTCCCTACGCTTGGTGTTATGACGCCGTTAGTTTGTTGCGCGAATTAGGATTAGTCGCTCCAGCAAAAGTCATACAAGCAGACAAAACAGAGGCTGAGCACATTCTGCCAACACACCCGCCTGAGAAGATCTCCTTTAAAGACCTGACAACCATGACCGACGCACCCGTAAGTGAGTGGCTTGAGACTTGGGAGCCCTTATCCTCTGAGTCACTTAAGTCATTTAAAAAAGTCGCCAAATCAACAGGCTTGGATTTCCACCGGGTTGACGCGATGACGTTTGCTTCGGTGGTGCTTTAATTTCCTTTGAGTTGATAATTGATTCGAGATACTCAGGTTGCCAAGGCTTGCGCAATCGTCAGATGAAACTGGCTTCCACCGCCTTGGTTGTTTTCAGCGTGGACATCCCCTCCGTGCAGCTTTGCCATGGCACGGGCCAAGGACAGGCCGATACCCACTCCGCCAGCAATCCTGTTACGGGCTGTGTCGACTCGAAAGAAGGGGTCGAAAATCTTTTCAAGAAGCTTTTGAGGAATACCTTCTCCTTGATCTGCAACAGTGAAGGTTAAGCCATCTTTACCGTTTTTCTTGCAGGTGAGAGTCACTACACCGCGCTCCGGAGAGTGCTTGACGGCATTAGACAGTAAGTTACCGATTGCCAAAGATAAGTAATTTTCTGCCGCAAGAAACTTTGATGGCGCTGATGTTCCAACAACCTTAACTTCAATCTGCTTCGTCTTACCAAGTTGTTCTGCCTTACCAGCCACGGCCTCAAGAAAGTCGGTAGTCACGACCATTGCCTTTGTGGTGGGAAGACCACCGGTCTCGGCACGAGCAAGCAGAAGAAGATCTTCCACTGTCGTAGCCATATTGACCGACTCACGCTGGATGGTTTCCAGAGCGGAGCGGTATTCTTCGGGGCTTCGATTTCGTCTGAGAGCTAGTTCGGTCTCACCACGAATGGCTGTTAGAGGCGTCCTTAATTCGTGAGATACGTCACTGTTAAACCTCTTTTGGCGTTCAAAGGCATCTTCGAGGCGGCTTAGCATCTGGTTGAAGGTTGACGCGAGATCGTAAAGTTCATCACGCACCTTAGGCACCTCAATCCTGTGAGAAAGATCTGTTGCTGACAGTCGATCTGCAGCTCTGCGCATGCCGTCAACCGGAGCCAAGGACTTTCTAGCCATGATGTATCCAGCTAAGATCGAAACCGCGAGAATGGCTGGTATCGCCAAAAAAAACACGTTACGAATCTCGCGCAGGGTGGACCAGGTGGCATCCAGAGGTGCTCCCACCTGGACCAGCGTGCCACTGAATATGCCTCCCACCATCACAGGCATCGTAAGCTGCCTGAGGGGGGGCTTATCCTGTCGATTCCATGTTTCAAAGGTGTGAAGTCCTTGTTCGGCTCGAGCCATCGCCAGCTTGGTGATCGGCAGCGATACGTCATCGCGTGCAGATTTGCTGCGGACGTTTCCACTAAGGTCAACCAAGCGCGCGTAGGCATTGACCTCGCGGCCACTCAAAAAATTATCCAAAAACTGGTCAAGACCGACCGCAAGGTTTTCGGAAGATTTACTGGCACGCATGGACTCTGCAGACGCGAGAAGGGCTGCGTCTACGGACTTAAGCAAATCTCGTTTGACCAGGTTGTACATACCAAACCCGACAAGGGGCAAAAGAACCGTCATCAAAATACAGTGGCCAAACGCAAGGCGAACACTGATCGGCAAGCGGGCCACGTACTTTGTGACAAAACGTCTTTTTATTCTTGTTAGATCCAAGGACAACATAGCAACGTTAAAGACACCTAATGGTTAAGTTGGTTGCTCCAGCATGTAGCCGTGACCACGAACTGTCTTAAGCATGGGGTTGTCAAAACCCTTGTCAATTTTTGAGCGTAAATAACCAACATAAACGTCAACCACGTTGCTGGATGGCTCAAAGTCCATTTCCCAAACATGATCGCTTAGCTCGGAGCGTGACACGACCTTGCCAGCGTTACGGCCAAGGTACTCGATCAACGCATATTCCTTACTGGTCAATTCAATCACCTGACCAGCACGTGAAACTTCCTTACGAGCAGGATCAATTTTCAAATGACCCACCTCAATCACCGCACCCGCATAGTCGGTGGTTCTGCGGCGCATCAGCGAGCGGCAGCGGGCAAGAAGTTCATCTAGGCTAAAGGGCTTAGTCATGTAGTCATCAGCACCGCCATCAAGGCCCGTGATCTTATCTTTAACCTCGTCGCGAGCCGTTAGCATCAACACGGGAGACTTCACTCCAGCAGCGCGCATGGACTGCAGAGCAGAAATGCCGTCTTTTCGCGGAAGCATCACATCAAGAATGACTAGATCATAGGGGTTTTCCGTGGCAAGCCACTCACCCTCAATTCCGTCATGGGCTAAATCAACCGCGTAGCTTTCCTCACGCAGAGCGCGCTGAAGCAGATTTGCGATCACCATGTCATCTTCGACAACCAAAATCCTCATTTCAAAACTCCTTCCTTGAAACCGTGTGCTCGGGGTTTACAAGTCACGACCAAGGGAAAAAAAGCCATGACTTACGTATAGTTCAGCACAATCAAGATGAGAAGCTTATTAGTAAGGCACTTTAAATTTAAAATGGAGAGAAACCTGACCTCAGTCGGGTCGGTAGGATTCGACAAATTCCCCGTAAATTTGGAAGCTTGCGGTGCCATACTGGTGAGTTTGACTGGTCACACGCAGAGTTCCCTCAACCATCACCGGACCGAAAAGAGTCTTCGCCGGGCCTGCCACCATGCGCACATACACCATCTGATTGGACGGAGGAGGGGGGGCATGAATGCAAGCCTGAGGGTTGGGCACCAACAAAAACTCGGTCACTTCCGCCCGATTGTCTTCTAAGGGAACCATAAACCCAGGAGAGCGGATCTTCTGGCCATCCAATACCTGCAGGTCTGGTGGCATTGCCGAAGTGGCCGGGTCATACTGACGGTACATCCCCCAGTCGACGACCTTTAAGCCGGTGGTTCCCCTTTTGCTGCCAACCGAAACACCGTAGATAATGACAGCGACCACAGGGAGCGCAAACAATAAACCAAGAATGATCTTGCGCGACATGGGCATGGCCGAAGGATCTTTTAGTAAGTCCTTACTTGAGGCATCATTCACGGCGCGCATCCTTCCATCACTTAACTCTTAAAACCGAGTACCTAGACCATCATGCATGGCAGAACGGTAAGCATTGATAGACGCTAGCACACCTGCCACGCAACCGACAATCACCATAGCGAAAGCAAACCAAAAATCTTCGGTCGAAAAACGAACAAGTCCAACTGCAACTGAAAACTTTCGCTCAATCCAAGGGGCAAGCATTGCTAGTCCTGCGTACATAAGCCCGGCACCGCAAAAGATACCTGCCAGCACAAGAAATACAGCCTCTCCTGCAAGCATGGAAAAAATAGTCAGAGGACTTGCCCCCACAGCTCGCAGAATCATCATCTCACGCCTACGATAGCCACTAGCGATATAAAGCGAAACAAAGAGACCAAGCATTCCGGCGATCACCACGCAAAAGCTTACAATTGAAAGGGCCGTCTCAAAAATAGAGAGGTTTTTCCACAGCTCTGCCATGGCCATGCCGGGTAGGATAGCAAGGAGCGCATCACCTTCCCAAGTATTGAGTTTTCGCTGAAGGTTGAGAGACTCCATGCGATTTTTGGCACCAAGAAAAAATCCACTGACTGCTGTTACTTTTAGTTTGCCGCCATCCATCTTAAAACTTGAGTCTGCATGTTTATGATCGTCATCATGACTGTCATCATGACTATCGCCATGATCGTCAGCATGGTCATGGTGTTCGTGACCCTTCAGATCTTTTTTTTCTCTTGTGGCGACAGGATGCTCGTCTTCATGATCGTGGGAGGATTCCGCGATAAGCTCTCTATGTATTTCTGCCATTCCAACAAGTGAGACAAAAACCGATCGATCAAGCGGCGTACCTGTTGGTTCCAAAACACCGACCACAGAAAACGGATGGTCTTCGTGCTTTTCAAATCCATCCCCGTCCTCAGTATGACCATGGCTAAGCACAATTTTTGCACCCATGGTGAGGCCTAAAGACCGAGCAACATCAGAGCCAATCGTGGCTTCATCGTCTTTTTGAAAGGCCTGACCTGCCGCAAACCTTATGGCATTGCCATCACGATACTTGTAGCGCTCAAAAAGCTCGGCTGTGGTCCCAACGACAGGAAACCCCTTAAAGCCATCACCCATACTAAAAGGAACGACCCAATCAACCTCCGGCTGGTTTTTTGCAAACTCTACGGCCTTCATCGATACGCTGTGCGTGGGCGAGCCCACATGGAAAACCGAGTAAAGAAGAAGTGACAGTGTGCCCGACCTAGGTCCCACAATTAGGTCAACGCGACTAATTGCGCCGCTAAAAGCGTCGCGGGTGGCCTCTTTGGTTCTGCCCACCCCAACAAAAAGCGACACACTCAAAGAAATGGAAACAATGGTCAACACAGTGGCGACACGACGATGCCAGAGAGACTTTAACGCCAAAGAGAAGATACCACTCATACGGCACCCCCTTCGCGGAATGACGCACGGTTAATTTCAACTAAAGAAAGACTACGATCAAACGCTGATGCCAACGACCTATCATGACTCACAAACAAAACCGCGCTTGAGCTAGCCTTAACATGAGTGCGCAAGGTGTCGAGAAAGCTTTGTCTAGCATCAGCATCAAGTGCTGACGTGGGCTCATCGGCTATAATCAGCCCGGGACTGCCGATCAAGGCGCGTGCCACCGCAACTCGCTGCTGCTGTCCAATACTCAGTTCTGTGACCGCAGTTTCAAGATAAGGGCCAAGACCAAGCTGATTGAGTAGATGTTTTGCCTCTTCTTTGGCCGAGGAAAAGCCTTTTGATACCTGTCGCCCGAATTTGATCGGAAGCACCACGTTTTCGATCACATCAAGGTAAGGGACCAGATTAAAAACCTGAAAAATGAAACCAATGTCTCGAGCTCTAAATTTATCGCGCTCTGATTGACTCATTGCACTGAGCTTACTGCCAAGCACCTCTACGGACCCAGACTGCGGCGCATACAGCCCGCCAATAAGAGCAAGTAAGGTTGATTTTCCAGATCCACTCGGACCATGAAGAAAAACGCGTTCACCAGATGCAATATCTAGCTTTGAGACTTGAACCACGTCCGGAAGACTAGCTCGGTATCGAAAAGACACTTGAGCCAAAGAGACAGCTGACATTAATTGCTTTTCCTCGCGTCAAAGTTACTTCAGACCGCGAGGACGCGTTTACGCCGCAAATTCATCATCGAGCGGTACGGTTACCAACCCTAGAGATGTAAATCGTCCTCGCACGTCCAGCATTCTATCAAGACACTGCAAGCCGACGCGATATGTATTTTCAATGCCCAAATGACTTTCGACCCACATCACTTCAAATGGAATTCGCGCTCCGCCGATTTCCAAAATTAGAGTATCGCGATTTTGAAAGCTGCCAACCATGACACAACCAAATCCATGATGACTCACATCAACACCACGAAACTCGAAGCGCATGCCACTTGCAGAATGCACGCCGTGCCCTCTGCAGTGAGGAGTTACTCCGTAGCGCGGCGCATGATCGAGTCGTCGTTGTCTTCTTGTCATCCCAACCTCCAACTTAGGAGTCTTCGGCAAGGACTCGATAAAACTTTAGTTTTCAGGCTTTTTTTTCACAATACCAAGGGACAGATAAGCCAATGAAACTACAGTCGAAATATTGGCGCAACGGTCATGAGCTTGACGGACCATGACTTCAACACGCCAAAGTTCCGCCACCCCATTCGGCAAAAAGAATCCGGAAAATGGTAAAGAAATTGCCGGTCGGAAACTTTGGCACGGCATTTGCTTCTCTCCCCTTGAATCAATGTCATCGCCATTTAATCGACACTTGAACCAAGGATGGTCCAAATGAAGTGGAGTACCCAGCTCGCGTTAGGTTTATTCCTTTGCGCCGTCGCGCTAACGGGGACTATCGCAGCAAAAACACCAAGCGTAAGCCCTAGCTTTGCGCAGATGATCATCGCTTTCGCCGGTGAAAGGCCGTTTAACTACGAATGGGTCAAGGCAGACAACGCATTGGTCTTGCGCTTTCCTAGTAGCGCACCATCTGAGCTTGAAGCCCTCAATGACTATGACGAAAGACTAGTCCGACGCGTTCTCGTTAAAGATCTTGGGCCTCAGGGCAGCGAAGTCCGACTTGTACTTCGCGACAAGGACGTGCGAGCGGTCGTCAGTACATTCAATGAACCATTTCGGGTCGCCATCGATCTATTTGATAAATCCTATGCGGAGCAACAAGATCCAGAAACTGGGCTTCCTATCGCTGCTGCATCTCAAGGTGCGGGGCATAGCAAAGAAGCTGCCGAGCACAAGCTGACGCAGAATCCACCGTCAACGGTCCCATCCAACTTAAAACAAAAAGAGTCTGTAGGGACTCCAAAACGTAAACTCATGCAGGCTGAGACCCCCGAGCTAACGTCTCCCAATGAATTGAAATCCCTGATCAGTAAGATTCCTCCGGGCACAGGAAAAGCTTGGGGCACGTATCCTCCATATATTTACCGCATGCAACTTGCACCGTACGAAGGCCGAGAAGCACCGGCAGCTGAGATATCACATTTACAAGCAAAGGCCATGACGACCTCGTCGGCAATGGCTGACTATGCCTCAAAACTTTACGACTTCGGCCACGAGGGCCGAGCACTAGCTGCTTATCAGCAGGTTCTTCAGAAGGAGCCTGAGGTTTTCGAAAAAGACGCCATTCATCTGTGGAAATTTGCTGAGACTCACCTCGGCCAAGGCAATATCACTTTGGCAGACGGCTACTACCAAACACTCATTGAAAAACACCCGGACCATATGATGGCCCGATTTGCGCGCCTTAGAAAGCTCGATACTCAAGCGATCAAGGCACTCCAGGCTGGACAACCATCTCACCTGGCAACATTATCGGAAAAAGCTGGAAGCATTGCTGCGCGCGATAGTGCAGAACTCATGGCGCTCATCGCGATCAGATCAAGCTGGTGGAATGATGCCGCCATCGATCAAAGCTCACGAAAAGCGCTACCCGTCTGCCCCGAAGAAACTCAGGTTCTCTTAACTAAGATTCTGCCGAAGGTAGAAAATCCGCGCACAGCCTATGTCGCGTCGGCCTTAATTGCCCAGAAGGTTACAAGCTCAGAAACATCCTGGCAAAACGATTATGCCAGATGGCTATCCGGGTTTTTCAAACGCTACAAGGGATCTGATGTCGAGCAGCAGCGAGATGCGCTCTCTATGGCGGCAAAGACACGAATTTCTAAGCAATTTGGCGATCTATTCGCGGCCAACCAGTATGTAGAGGTTGTGACGCTCTACTCTGAACTACCATCTGAAATGAAATCCATCGCAAAAGACCCTGTCGTCTCTTGGCAGATCGGCGAAAGCTACAGAAGCCTTGGCCAGCAAGATAAAGCCATCGACTTTTACAAGAAGGCTTCTTCGACCAATGTTGCCGTTGATCGATTCAAATCAGGTTTCTGGCTAGGCGCATTAGCAAGCAAGCGAGCTAGCGAACTGCGGGCTACTGCGGGTAATCAGGCTGCAATTAGGCAGCTGGACGCCGAGAGCAAGAAAGCCGACAGCGTTATGGACGAAACCTGGTCCAAACTCAAAAGTGACGAGAGGGCTTTGATCATGACCGCTCTGAGCAATCCATTACAAGACGCAGTCGCATCAGATGCCAAGTTGAGAACGCCGCCAAGAATTATCCTTGAGCAGTACAAGACGGCTCTAAACAAAAACTCTCCTAAGCTTAACGCGACAAACGGTACTGCCTCTACCGACTGGCTAGGCAATTTCAGCCCATCGGCATCAACTGTTCGCCTACTTGATGATCTTGGCCGGAAATTTGCAGAACTAGGAATGACCGCAGAGCGCAGACAGTCGATGGAATTAATGAAATTTCTAAAACCAAGCCAGTTCGAACAAGACAAAGAGGCCGCCAAAATGTGGGAATCCGAACTGACAAAACTTGCAGAAGAATACCGCAAGGCAGACGAATTCCTGGAGGCGGGCGAGATCTACACGTTGGTCGGCGACTCTACGACTCAGACAGAAAAACGCGCTGAGTCTCTCTACAAAGGTGGTTTGTTACTTTTCCGAGCCGGCAAAAAGCAGGAAGCGATTAGCGCCTTGGAAAAAGCAAAAAGTGATTCTTCAAATCTCTTCTATTCAAAATTGGCATCGGAAAGACTCAACCAAATCGACACGAAATAAATCTTAGGCTCAATCACACTCGACGAAGGAGATGAACCATGACCATGAATCGCCCAATGAACGCAGCACAGGCAGTTCCAAATCCTGTTAGCCGTGAGGACTATGTCTCCTACGCGCAACAAGCGACTGCTAATGCTAGTAGCCGTCCAGCTGCCGCGAAGTACTTTCTCGCAGCCGACGACAAAATGCTGCGTATTCAGGATGTCATTGAGCAGATTGCCAACGCTAACGTTCCTGTCCTGGTAACCGGAGAAAGTGGTGCGGGCAAGGAAATCATCGCTAAGGCTATTCATAATGCGTCAAATCGTCGTGATAAGACTTTTGTAGCTATAAACTGCGCAGCCCTTCCCCCATCACTTCTTGAAGCGGAACTCTTCGGATATGAGAAAGGGGCATTCACTGGTGCTCACCAGCGTCATGCAGGAAAGTTTGAGCAAGCCCAAGGTGGAACACTACTCCTTGACGAAGTTACGGAAATGGAACCAGCCCTTCAAGCTAAGCTTCTTCGCGTATTACAAGAGCGTGAAATTGAAAGACTAGGCGGAAGCGGGCCAATCCCGGTTGACGTTCGTATTATCGCTACAACCAACCGAAATCTTGCTACCGCCGTCGAAAATGGCCAGTTCCGCCAAGATCTCTACTACCGTCTCCACGTCATCAATATCGAAGTCCCAGCTCTCCGCGACCGCCCACGCGATATTGAACTTCTCGCAAACCATTTTTTGGCTCTGTATAGTGACCAATTCAACAAGGCTCTTCTGAGTTTTGCCCCTGACGCCATTAACAAACTAATGACCTACCGCTGGCCAGGCAACGTTCGCGAACTAAATAACGTGATTCAAAGAACTGCACTGCTTGCCAACGCACAAATTATCACTGCACGTGACATCCCTGTGGAGCTTGGCCAGGAAATCAGCGCCGACAACTGGATTGCAGCACTGCCCATCGGCAAATCCTTAGCAGAGGTAGAGACACAGTTCATTCTTGAAACCCTTAAGTTCCATGACGGAAACCGCACCCACGCAGCGCGGACGCTAGATATTTCACTTCGCACGTTGCGAAATAAAATTAATGAGTTTACCGCTCTTGGACTTCACGTGACGGCAGCCAACGGAGGCAAGTGATGAGTAGCATCATCGGCGGACTTTTCAATTTCAGCGACCGTCTTCAGATCGAATCTCTGAATCAGAGAAATCGTCGATCTGAGGTCATCTCATCCAACATCGCCAATGCCGAGACTCCTGGCTACCGTGCATTTGGTTACGATTTTGAAAAGCAGCTGCAAGATCTTGCGAAAATGAACGAGCCGATTGCAGTGAAAGTTTCTGATCCACGCCACATGCGTAACAACTTCACGCAAACCGATGGCACAATCAAGCCAGACGTTTACGTGCGGCCGACGGAATCTGTAGATGAGGACGGCAACACAGTGGACATGGACACTGAAATGGCTCAGCTTGCACAAAACCAGATCCTATTTAAAACCGCAGTCGAAACACTGAATCGTAAAATTGGTACACTTCGCTACGCCATCAATGGAGGTCGCTGATTATGGGATTTTTTAAGTCCATGTCCATCAGTAGTTCCGGGCTAAGTGCTCAGCGTCTAAGAATGAATACGCTAAGCGCAAACCTCGCAAACGCCAATACAACAAGAACAGACGAAGGTGGGCCATATCGTCGCCGCGACGTCGTCTTCACAGCAAATCCCACAGGATCGCCGTTTGAGGATTTTCTCAATGGCACCCACGGAGCCCAGCTGAGCGAGGTCAAAGTCGCCGATATCCACCAGGACACAAAAGAGCCTCGTCGTGTTTATGATCCAACCCATGCGGATGCCGACTCTGATGGCTATGTTGAAATGCCTAACATTCAAGTCATGACTGAAATGGTGAACATGATCACGGCAACGAGAGCCTATGAAGCCAATGCGACAGCAATCAATGAAGCAAAACAAATGGCAGTTAAATCTTTGGAAATTGGTCGCTAAGACTATTTAGTTTTCTGGTTATTTAACAGATTCATAAGGAGATTTCACCATGGCTATTTCTACTGCAAAAAGCGCAGCTCAGGAAGTTTTGGCACAAATCCGTGAAATTCAATCTGAGAGTCGAAAGCCTGCAAATATCACCGTTGGTGACAGCAAGCAGTCCGGCACCTCCTTTATGGACCATTTGAAATCTGGATTCGAAGAAGTAAATGGAATGCAGAAGAAGGCTGACGCCATGGCCATGCAAGTCGCCTCCGGCAAAAGCGAAAATCTTCATGAAACGATGATCGCTACAACACAAGCAGAGATTAGCTTTAACCTGATGGTACAACTCAGAAACCGCGCCCTTGAGGCCTATCAAGAAGTGATGCGAATGCCGGTTTAATAGCACCCTAACCTGAAAAGACACCACGAAAGCGGGAGTAACGAGTGAATAACATCGGCGAATTTTTTAGAAAATTAGGGACCCAGATTCAAACGTTCTGGTCTTCTCTGAGCCTCACACGGAAAATCACGATTGCAGGTGCCATGGCACTTGTATTGGCAGCCGTGTCGAGCGTTTTCTTCCTGCAAAATGGCAATAAATATGAATATATTTTCACAGATATTTCAAATGAAGACACCCAAGCCATTTTGTCGGAGCTCCGTCGACTAAATGTTGCGGATTATGAGCTCGATTCTAAGGGCATCAAAGTCCCCGCTGAAAAAGCCGCTCAACTACGTATGCAACTCGCCCAGGAAGGTTTACCAGCCAACGGCGTGGTTGGCTGGGAAAAGTTTGACTCACAAGATTTCACTCGGACGGAGTTTGAGCAAAATATTCACCGACTAAGAGCGATTCAAGGAGAGCTATCCAGGACGATCACCTCAATTGACGGCATTTCTTCGGCACGCGTTCATATTGTGACACCAAAGCAAAGCCTGTTTGTGGAGGATCAAAAGGAACCAACGGCAGCTATCTACCTGAAGACAAAGCGTGGTGTCACACTCAATGACCGCCAGATCAAGGGCATCCAACACGTTGTCTGCCGCTCTGTTGAGGGCTTGAAGCCAAACAACGTGACGATCATCGACCAGGAAGGTCAGATGCTAACCAAAATTGAAAGCGAAGAGTTTGCATCCAAGATGACCAAGGAAATGCAGACGTACAAACAGTCCGTCGAAAAAGATCTTGAAGCTAAGATTCGCACATTGGTGGGACGTGTCGCAGGGCAAGAACGCGTTGAAGCTAAGGTGGACGTAACAGTGGACTTTACACAAGAAGAGCAAACTATCAGCGAAGTTGATCCGGAGAAGGTTGCTGTTGTGTCGAAAAACACCCAAGGCTCCTCGATGGAAGGATCTGGTCTTAATCCAACCGGTATTCCAGGTAGCAAGTCAAATATTCCTGGAGAGCAGGAACAGGTCGCCGCTAACTCATCCAGAGCCCAAAACAAGCAAGAAAGCGAATTGATTAACTACGATGTTTCCAAAACCGTCGCTAAAAAGACGATGCCTGTTGGCAACATTAAGCGCATCAGTGCTGCAGTTCTGGTAGACGGAAAACAGGACGTCCCGATGGACGGCGCCAAACCCGTATTCGAGGCACGGTCTCCAGAAGAGATGAAACAGATCGAAGAAATTGTTCGCAAAGCTATTGGATTTCAGCAGGGTCGTGACGAGGTTACCGTCACCAATATGATGTTTCAGATGGACCCTGTTCAAGCCATGGCTATGAATGACACCAAGAAAGAAAATCAGGCATATCTGACGACCATTGCTGGATCTGCAGCCGCCGGTCTTGCTATCGTGATGTTTTTCATGTTCATAGTTAGACCATACTTTAGATGGCTATCCTATGATCCAGAGCGTCGTGCCGATGAAACCTTGGCTGAGGAGTACCGCACTGACTTGGATGCTACTGCATCGAACAACATCCAAGTGAAAGAAGATGTCCCGTTTGAAAAACTGACTCCTCGCGAGCAGATAATGTACCTGGCTAAACATGAGCCTAAGCGCACCACCGAAGCTATCCGCATGATGCTTAATCCGCATCAGAGCGCTAGCTAATGTGAGGTAAGCATATATGGCAATCCACACCGATGGTCAGAAAAAGCAAGGACGTCTTCTTAAAAAGGACACCAAGATTTTATCTTCGGTGCAGATGGTCGACTTTAGTTTTGAGCAGATTGCCACAAATCCACTTGTAAGTTTTGACAACGCACAAGGTTCTATCATTCATTCTCGGTATCATGAGCCAGGGCAGTTGAAGCAAGTTGTTCGCGAGCACGTTTCGTTAAACGAGACCGTACAGGACGTTCATAAACCCCAGCTGGGTGTTATTTTTCCTGCTGACTTTACGCAAGATTGGCACAATGAACGCATGAATAGCAAAAGGCGCGCGATGGGAATTGAAGATGACGACGAAATCGACATCCTAGAGCAAGCACGCCTGCGGGCAAGAAGTCAGGGGGCCATTTCATATCAAGTTAACCCAGGCGATGATAATTCTGATGAGGAGTTATTTAGCGAGCCGTTGATGCAGGCTCATGCGAGCTCGCCCGACATTATAAGATCTCAGGATGCAGACGGCCGAGTCAAAACCTTAAACGAGGGAGATATGGCAACGGCTATAAGCAAAGCGTTTGCACCTCCAAGCCCCTCACAGGCAGAAAACACGGCTTCGGCGCAAGATAAGTCTTTTGAGCCTCTACCCACCGAAAATACGGCCTCAGCAGCTATAGAAGATAAAGCCATCGAAACCTGGAAGTCTAAGCAACAGATCGCCAAGCAAAACGAGCAGCTCCTAGAGGAACTAAGAACTCAGGCGAGAGCTGAAGGCTTTCAAGCAGGGTTTCGCGAAGGAGAAGAAAAGGGACTTTTGTCAGGCCAAAGAAACGCAGCTCAAGTTTTTAGCAAAGTTTCAGAAATTTTAAATGAATTTTCTGGCCTGAAAGAGTTGATTCTCAATAACGTCCAAAAGAATTTTTACGAGCTTAGCCAAGCTATTGGTGAAGCCCTTTTAGGTCGTGAGTTCAGTATTAAACCTGAGGCTTATGCCACAATGATTCAGAGGGTGATTAAAGACACGATTGCGCCCAATGACTTCAAAGTACGCATGCATCCTGAGACATGGCAAAAGGTACACAATCTTAACTTGCCAGACTTGGAGCCCTGCCTGGTTAAAGACCAGTCGATACCGATTGGGGACTTCCGCGTTGAAAGTAATCTAACTGTGGTCGACGTCACAGCAAAAAAGCTTGTGACTCAGCTTCTTGAGAAGACCGATATCAATCTTTTTGACGAGAAAAAGGTCAGCTAATCGGGGAGCAGGGATAACATGGCCTACGGCACACAGATCAAAAACTTTGATCGCACTAAATTAAAGGGCGCAATGGGATCCATTGATTGGGACCCACAAGGACGCGTCTGTGACATTGTCGGCACTGTGATTGAAGCTATTCTTCCAGGTACGCCGATCGGCAGCATTGTTTCAATAGCTGGCCCTGTTCCCGGAGGGCAAATACTTGCAGAGGTTGCTGGATTTAAAAATGATCGTGCACAACTGATACCGTACTCCTCAGTCCAGGGAGTCGCTCCTGGCAGCCCCGTGAAGGGCATGAAAATCCTAAATCAAATCGAGGTCGGTGATCACCTTCTCGGACGAGTTATTGATCCGATGATGCAGCCACTTTTCGGCCCAGATCTTAACCCTGATCCGCTATCCGATATCGCCCATCTGGAGCGTGAAGCTCCCAATCCCATGACACGACAACGCGTAGCTCACCCATTTGGACTTGGCATCCGCGCAATGGATGGACTCCTAACGTTTGGAGAAGGGCAACGTATCGGCATCATGGCAGGTTCGGGCGTGGGAAAGTCTGTGATGATGGGCATGATGGCCAAAGGATCGGATGCTGATATCAACGTCATCGGACTGATTGGAGAGCGTGGTCGCGAGGTCAGAGAGTTCATCGAGCGTGATCTTGGTCCCGAGGGACTTGCCCGTAGTGTAGTAGTTGTCGTAACGGGTGATCAATCGCCGCTACTCAGAATTCGCGCTGCAAAAGTGGTCACTGCAATTGCTGAACATTTCGCAGCCCGAGACAAAAAAGTTCTTCTCATGATGGACTCTCTTACACGAGTTGCCATGGCTCAACGAGAAATCGGGCTTGCCGTTGGTGAACCACCGACAACTAAGGGCTATCCACCGTCTGTTTTCTCGCTGCTACCGAGGCTCCTTGAACGCTGCGGGCCTCAGGCAAAAGGATCAATATCGGGAATCTACACAGTTTTGGTAGATGGCGATGACTTCAATGAGCCAATTGCAGATGCGGTCCGAGGAATCCTCGACGGGCATATCGTTCTCTCGAGAACTCTAGCTGCTCGCCACCACTTCCCAGCTATTCAAATTACAGCTTCGACGAGCCGGGTGATGCATGACATCGTTGACCGTAGTCACCAGGACCTTGCCGCTCACATCAGGATGTTACTTGGAGTTTATGAAGAAAACTTTGATTACGTTCAAATCGGAAGCTACCAGGCAGGGACAAACCCAGCACTCGACGAGGCCATCAGGCTCATGCCATCTATTGAAAAGTTTCTAAAGCAGGATCGATCAGAATTGTCTTCATTTGACCAATCAATGAGTGCGCTGGAATCCATCGTTAGCTCAAAACATAGATTTGAATCCGACGAACAGTCGTAGTTGAACGACCGAGGCCATTAAATGCTACAACTCGAAAAAAAAGCTAAACGCCTAAATCCGGTCATCGAAGAACGGCAAGCAAAATTTGATATTGAGTCCGAAAAACTTAATATCATTCGTCAGCGAAAGATTGAACTCGTTGCCGCCATGCGCGCTAAACAGCAAGAGTACATGGATGGTGTGACAAGACTAAATGAGGAACGCGGCACATCAAATCGCTTGATGCTTGACGCCCTCGAAACAGGTCTTGATAGCGTGAAGAACCAATGGATGGCACTTTATCAAAGCATCATTCAACTTGAGAAAGAGGAGAAAAACCAGGTCATCATCATGAGCAAGGCCCATCGCGATCTGGAAGCAATTAAAACACTGCAAACCAAATACAAAACTGAATTTGCCAAGGAAATGGACCGCCGCGAACAGAAAATGCTTGATGAACACTCACTGCGCAAGTTTGTGCGCGAGACGCGTTGAGCGCCAAGGAGAAACCATGTCCCAGCACTCTCTTATGAAAACCATCATACTCGCCAAGTTGATCCTTGTATTCACGGCAGTCGCCATGCACCAAGGATGGCTAAGGATCGGGGATCTTCCTCTAATTGCAGCTGACGGTGAAACCGAAAAAAAGGGTGAGGCGGCTGATAAATCTGCCAAGGCCAAAGAGCCCGAGGAAAAAACAACATCCCCGCAGGATGCGGTTAAGATGAAAGACGAAGTCGCCGCTAAAAAAGACGATGAGAAACGTAAAAGCTTTCTCAGTGATCTATTTACCTTGCCAAAGCTGAATGCAAAAACGGCAAAAAAAGAAGAGGTCGGTAAGTATCTTGATCTTGCCGAGCGCAAGGAACGCCAAATCAAGGAACGCACTGAACAGCTTGGTCGACGCGAAGACCAGCTGAAACAGCTGGAAAAAAGTATTGAGGAAAAGCTGACGAAGCTCGACGAAGAGCGGAAATTTCTGGCAAAGACAATTCAGCAGGAAAAAGACCTGAAAGGGGAGCGCCTCGATAAAATTGCGGAGCTATTCGAAAAAATGGAGCCCAAAAAAGCAGCCCCTCAATTTGAGAAGCTCGACAAGGATTTGACCGTCGCATTGTTTAAGAAGCTCAAGCAAAAGCAGGTGACCACAATTCTCGAAAGCATGAGTCCTGATAAAAGCGTTGAGTTGACGGAGTATTTCGCGCGTGTCAAAAGTGCGCGAGAATACGATATTCTTAAAGAGTTAAACGACAGTCTGAGAAAAGAATTTCAAGACTGCAAAGGAATGCCTGTCGCGGTCGCAACTGACCCTACAAAGCAAGAAGATAAATCGTCCCCACCAGAAACAACTAAAGGCGCCGAAGGCGAGACTAAGAAATAAAGAACTCGCTAGCGAGGGTCGGAGGGATCTTTCTCATGTGGACGTGGTGGTTTTCGGCAGGTTCACTACTATCTGCCCTTGGCATAGCTGCCGGCGCCTTTGGCGCGCACGCAATGAAATCACGTCTAACACCTGAGGATCTTGCTATTTTTGACACCGCATCACGCTACCTTGGCATGCAAAGCATGGGTCTGATCGGGATTTCTCTGTGCATGGCACGTCTTGAAAGCGCAACATTGAAGTATGCGGCCGCGGCCCTTTTGATTGGTATCATCATTTTTTCTGGGTCTTTATATGCACTGGTCGGAACTGGCATTCGCTGGCTGGGCGCCATCACGCCGATCGGCGGCGCCATGATGATTCTTGCCTGGATTCTTGCTGCTTTTGCATGCACCAAAGCAACATTTAATTAGTGTTCGCGACAATCACTGTCAGCGTTCAATAAATATTCCACCAAGAACGCCTTCTTTCTCAATGGACTCTTTTGGCAGAACGTAATCACATCTGATGCCAGCAAGCGCAGTCGCCCAAGACTCAGTAGAGATATCTTTAAGCTTCTGCTTACAATGATCGCGAATGGTTACGGCAGACCATTCGCCAGGAATCAAAAACCTCAGTAGCACAGCTGCACCCTTTCGCGAAAAAAGGGTCGATGCGTAAACGAGCTTTTCATCCTTGAATTTGGGAGCAAGGACGTCTTTTAATGATTTTGATCCTAAAATTTTCTGCTTTTCTGCAATGACGTCATTCATAACTGGAAACACGAGAAATTTCCCACCGTCCAGCAACTTGGACGTAATATCTAAATATATCCAGGCCGCTAAATCCTGTTTTTTCTCCAAAAACGTCTCCGCTTCCTGCCTCCATGCCACGTAGTCTTTTCCGGCGTGAGTCCACTGCTGAACATGCCAAGCTCCAATCAGCCACTTGTCTTTTGTCGGGACGAGGACCGCGTAAACGCGGGTGATTTCATCAGCTCCCATCACCTGAACCCATAGGCCAACTTGAAAAGGGTGAGAAAAGAGAGGATGCACGAGCAAACCATCATCGGCACACTCAATGGGAGTGGTCAGCCCATCTAAACTATTAATTCCGTAAGCACGAAACAGAGTTGCATCGATCTTGTCGCCAGAGATTCTTTGAATCGAGGTCAATGCGCCCTGGGCCTGGGGTGTTCTCACTTTAAGCTGGGGATGAAACAAAACTTGGAGTGCCTTGGCATCGCCTGTTTTGATTGACCTGACTAGGCTTTGAATAAACAAGGTGAGAGACGAGTCGGCCTCAACAATGCCTTTTGGATCTTTTGACATGATTTTACAATCGCGCCCAGCAGATCCGTCGGGAAAGATTTTCTTTCTGATAACTTCCCGCGGGCTACGGTCCTCAAGCTTTGCTGGCACAAGCGTCTCTGCAGCCAAATGACTGGCAACAGATAGCACTGAAAAAAAGCAAATCAAAAGAGACCGAGGCCAGATGCGTGCAAACATCAATGAGCTCCTTTTGCAACGCATGAGCCACAACCGCTTTTGGCGGAAAGATCCACAAGCTCCCACTGTCCAAACTCTTCATTTATTGCCGCGACAGCATCAGATAAAAACTCGTACTCACAGGTAAAAAGCTCCGTAAGTAGCTTACTTTCAATACAGTATGCATTGTAAGTGTAGCGATCAGCGTCAGGATCGAAAATACTGCTGACACCGGCCTGCCTATCTCGAAACGATAAAATACTGTGACTAAAATTCTCTTCCGTTATCTTCCAGCCGTTAGAAGGGGAAGCCGTTGTTATAGAGCTATCTGAGGGCATCACACCTCTCCTTTCACTTTTTTCGAAACACGAGTTTCTGAACAAACTCGGTGACTGCATTGGCACTAGCCTGCTGGGGCACATGCGCCAGCGCCGCCTCAGTATAGCGTTTCGCTAAATTTAATACCTCATCATTAGTAAACAGAGAAAGATACGTAAGCTTACCCTGCGCCTTGTCTTTACCTGTTGATTTCCCAGTAGATTTTGACTCATCCAAAAGATCATCCACAGCCTGGAAGGCAAGCCCAATCATAACGCCAAACTCCCGCCAATGGCTGACCTCACCTGAGCTCGCTCCACCAGCGATCGCCCCGATCGCTGCCGATGCGCCCAAGAGAGCGCCTGTTTTGCCGCGGTGAATTTTCTCCAAGGTTTGTAAATCGTAGTGTCCTTTTCCGGTCCAATACATGTCGGCATCCTGGCCGTAAACCATCCCGTGGCCTCCGGCAGCAAGAGCCAATTCAGCAACAGATCGTAGTCTTTGATCCGTCGTCAATAGATCGCTTTCTTGGAAAAACTCTTTATCAGACAAAACCCGAAAAGCATCTGTCAAGATCGCGTCACCGGCCAAAAGCGCTGTCGCCTCGTCAAAAGCTCGGTGCAGCGAGGGTCTGCCCCTCCTAAAATCATCATTGTCCATGCATGGTAAATCATCGTGCGACAGGCTATAGGCATGGACCATCTCCACGGCGATAGCCCCAGTCACTGCTAGACGAGGATCTTTACCGTACGCTTTACAGACCAGCATGGCTAACTGCGCTCGAACTCTTTTACCGTCACCAGATAAACAGTACTGGATGGCTTTGTGCAAACGAGAGGTTTGATCTGGCCACGCTCTCACCAAAAATTGCTGATATACATTTGAAAATAGATCCAAGGGATCAATGACTGCTTGCATGATTTAAATCAACGTCTCCTTAACGGTAGGCATCATGACAACCGACGTCGCAGGCAACGCACCGGAGGCAAGACCATCAATTGTCCAAGGTAATAGCATACATTCAGCGGCAAAAACGCGAGCTGCAAGAGCATCCGCTGAGTCGTTTTCCTGCACAGGAATAGTTACCTGAGAAATCAGTTCACCCTCATCATATCGCTCATTTACAAAATGCACTGTTGCGCCAGACCAATTTTCTTTGGCGCCCAACACAGCTTGATGTACGTTTATGCCGTGCATTCCCTTTCCACCAAACTTTGGCAAAAGGGCAGGGTGAATATTTATAATGCGGCCACCCCATGCTTGTTCCACTGGAAATAGCTTTAAAAAACCTGCCAAAACAACCAAGTCAACTTCATGCTGTCGCAGTTGCTCATAAAGACGAGGTTTCGCGATGGGATGATTTTTCAATCCAAAGTCCTCAACGAGCAGCGGAAGCCCTGATGAACGAGCAACTTCATTGGCGCGAGCGCCCGGCGACGAACTGAATACAAAAACAACTTCATAGTTGTGCTGAGATTCTTGACGAAGAAGATTTACCAGAGATCGTCCCCCACCGGAAACGCCAACTGCAAGCCTTAGTTTTTTCTTCTCCTGAGACTGCTTCACGTTTAAACCCTTAAGATGGCACCACCGAATCCGTTAGAAAGACCACCTGCGACTTATCTTTCAGTCCATTCCAAAAAGATGCTGCGTCCATGTCTTTGCCTCCGGCCGGCTTCAAACGCCTTACAGCAACAGCACCCTGACTACATTTAACGACAAGAGACTTGGATGGTTTATCGAATTGAAACGTGCCGAATTTAGCTGTCTCGGAAAGCCCCGTCGATGTCAGCACCATATCAGTGATTGCAACGCGCTTATCACCCAACAACGTCCACGAGCCTGGCCAAGGCTCAAAGGCACGAAACTGATTTAAAATCGTCACGGCATTGCGGGTCCAATCAATCATTCCCATTTCTTTTTCTATTTTCTTACAAAAAGTCGCCTCTGCATCATTTTGGGGAACACCCTTAAACATCGCATCTTGCTTCAAGGTTTGTAGCGCCTCGATCAGCATCGGGCCACTTTCCGCGAAAAGCCGTTTGGTCAAAGAACCTGCCGTTTCCTCTGGGCTGATCGAAAAATCTTTTTGCAGAATAATGTTGCCGGCATCAAGTTTCTTAACTGTAAACAGTATCGTAACTGCAGTATTGGTCAGACCATCGAGGAGTGCGGCTGGAACAGGAGTAGCCCCACGATATTGGGGCAGTCGACTGGGGTGAATATTAATAGTTCCGATTTTCGGAATTTGCAAAAATTCCTCGGAAAGAATTTGACCGTAGGCGGCCGTAATAATGACGTCCGGATGAAGACTTTTCAGCTCTGTTAAAAACTCGGGCGCGCGTGCGCTTTCTGGCTGGAGACAAAAAATTCCGTGCTCTTTACCGTAAGATGCCACTGGTGGATCTTGCATCTTCCCCCCGCGACCAACCGGACGCGCAGGCTGACTGACAATGGCCACCAACTCAAAGCCCAATGCCGACCCGTGTTCCCACATATACTTAAGTGGAGAAACGACATCTTCCGGGGAGCCCATAAAAATAATGCGCATCATATGCGTTTAAACGCCCGTCAGTCAGAGGGTTTGGGTTCAGTCGCGCCCGACTATAGGAAAGGCCATCAGACTGGTCAAGTTAACTTATGGTGTGCTACCATCAGAGTCCTAAATTGGCGAATTCCTTCGCTAAAGGCTAAGTTTGGGAGCAGCAGATGTCAAAAGATCTTCTTCTATCAATCGATCAAGGAACCACCGGATCTACAGTTCTCATTCTCGACGTCTCGCAGCCGGGGCGACCCAAGGTGGCTGCCAAGGCAACCTTCGACTTCCCTCAACATTTTCCCGCCGCCGGCTGGGTCGAACATGATCTTAATGAAATCTGGGCATCTGTTGGCAAAGCGGTCGAAAAGGCTGCATCTCAACTTGGCGGAAACGACGCCTTAAAGCGGGTCGCCGCCATAGGTATTTCAAATCAAAGAGAAACCATTTGTGTATTTGACCGCAAAAGCTCAAGTCCCATTTGCAAGGCTATTGTTTGGCAGTGCCGCAGAAGCACCGAGATCTGCAGAGATCTAAAGGCCAAAGGTCACGAGCCAATGATTCGAGAAAAGACGGGCTTACTTTTGGATCCTTACTTCAGTGGAAGCAAGGTTGCTTGGCTTATGCAAAATCGCCCAGACGTCAAGCAAGCAATCTCTTCCGGAACAGCGGTCATCGGAACCATCGAGTGCTGGCTGACACACAAGCTAACGGCCGGTGCCAGTCATGTCACTGAGTCAAGTAATGCTAGCCGCACAATGCTTTATAATATCCACACAAATCGCTGGGATGAGGAATTGCTAAAGCTTTTTGGCATCCCATCAGCCGATGTACTTCCAGAAATTAAGCCAAGTGCCGGGCTTTTTGGACAGACAAAAAATGTCGGATTCCTTCCCGACGGCATTCCCATTACGGGCATTCTTGGCGATCAACAAGCAGCACTTGCAGGTCAAGCATGTTTTGAAATTGGAGAAGCTAAGTGCACGTTCGGCACCGGCGCTTTCCTGTTGCTCAATAGCGGACAAAAGGCACCATCAGCTGGCAATGGACTTCTCACAACAGTGGCCTGGAACATTAATGGGCAATTGACCTACGCTCTCGAGGGTTCATCTTTTATTGCGGGAGCAGCGGTGCAGTTCATTCGTGATCAATTTAATTTTCTTGAAAAGTCTTCGGATTCAGAGCGTCTAGCATTAAAGGGATCTGCAGCTCCTAATTTATATTTTGTTCCTGCGCTTGCAGGTTTAAGTGCTCCTTGGTGGAATCCGTTGGCACGTGGCGCATTTCTTGGAATGCACCGCGGAACAACCAAAAATGATATTGTCCGTGCTTCACTTGAAGGAATTGCTCTTCAAGTCACCGACCTAGCCAATGCAATGAAGTCATTGCTGGGCAAAGACTTGAAAGTTCTTAGGGCTGACGGTGGAGCTGCAGCCAATGGATTTCTCATGCAGTTACAAGCCGATCTTCTGGATGTCCCTGTTGATCGTCCAAAGGATATCGAATCAACTGCAATCGGTGCAGGTTTATTTGCAGGACTTGGAATCGGTATCTACAAAAATTTAGGAGATCTCGCAGCGGCACGTTCATCTGAAATGGTTTTCAAACCAACATCGAATCCCGCAGAGAAATCAAATATCGACAAAATCAAATCGGGATGGCTCAAGGCCGTTAAAGCAGTGCAAATATTTGCCGACAGCGACGTTTGATCAGTTAAATCCTTCGACAACGCCTAGCTCTTGATTCAAAAACGCTCGTCTCGCGAAAGGGGTGATGGCTGCCTGATCATCAAGATCGCTATTCTTTTCCTCCGCTAGTTTGTTCTTATAATCCTGGGGCGTTTCCCCCACGATTGCCCGAAATACACGCGAGAAGTGCGCGGGCGTCTCGAAACCACAAGCAAATGCAACATCCCTACAAGCAAGGTCAGGCCAGCAGGAAAAAACTTGCTTGGCCACAGCCACGCGAAAAATCCAGATCCACCTCTTGGGCGACATCTGAAATCTTTTCTTGAATAGCCTATTTAAGCTGTATTTTGAAACCCCGCTCACACGGATCAGGTCATCCAGGGTCATCTGTTCCATGTAGTGTTGTTCGATGTAGACCAACGCCGACTCCAAAGCATGTAGCTCCGCCATCCTAATCACCTCATTAATGCGCCATTTTGACTCATCAATGCAAGGCGTCTGCCAAAGCACGCACTTCAAGAAGGCCCAGAAATTATTTGCATAATTTTATCGATCTTTGTTGACGACAAAAACTTTGACCGCAATACGGACGGCCATATGTCCGAAATCGGGACACCCCCGGCGATGATGGGTCGTTTCTGCCTACTAGGGACCCAGTAAGCCACTGATAGCATTTAAAGTAGGGGACTCTCTCGTGAAAAAACCCAAGCACCAAGGTGAGACCAACGCGTGGCGTCATCGGCAAAACAACAGTTATTAAAACTGCAAAAATCGATGTACCAACGTGCGCTTGAAGAAGCGCGCGAAAGCGCCGGCGTTGATAACGAGTCCATATCAGGCTACCAAGTCGCTTTCAACGAAAGCTTGCCCCCCAAAGCCACAAGCATCCCAGCGCGCAAACTTCTCGAGGCTATCGACGCCCAGCAAATTGTTCTGTTTGGCGATTTTCATAGTCATAAGCAAAGCCAAAGGGCCTTCCTTCGCATACTCCGCATGTATCTCAATCGTCCTGATCACGGTCCTGTCATCGTATTCATGGAAATGTTTCGCACCGAAGACCAGTACTTAATTGACGATTGGCTTACGGGAAAAATTTCGGATCATGAACTTCTTGAGGCCATAGATTACGATCACACTTGGGGATTTCCCTGGAACAACTACCGTCCGATCCTTGAAATTTGTAAATATCAAAATTTGAAAATTATCGGCATCAACACCAAGCGAGGCGGCAAGGATTCTCTTGCAACCCGGGACGATCACGCTGCCTCACTCATTATTGAGCACGCATCAAAAAATGCCAGTAGCAAAATCTTTTGCATGATCGGGGAATTCCACTTAGCCGACACCCACTTGCCAGAGGCCATAGCAAAAAAGTCTGCCGAGGCTGGGCAGAAGACTGTCCGCGTCTTTTCCAATGTCGACAAGTATTACTTTGGGCTTGATCCTGATAAGATTCACCATCGCGACGAGTATTTAAGCCTTGGTATGCGTGACTTCTGTGTCATAAATTCCCCGCCATGGATTAAATGGCAGTCCCAATCACTTTGGGAAGAGATCCGTCGCCTTGGACCAATCAAGTATCTTGAAGATGCCATCGCTCCAGATGACGTCGAAGCCGATCTCGATACGTGGGAAGACGATGACACCATGCTTTATAACGAAGACATGCTAGACCTCGACTACCACCTCGATCATATTCAAAAGCAGCTGTCGGAATTTTTTAAGCTAAAATCTGCAAACAAGCCGTCTGAACAATTTCACATCATGCATGGAAACATAGACGACGACCTGGCTGGATTAAATGAGCCCGCTAGTAATCTTATGCTGTCTGAGGCGAGTATTGAGGGCTATAGCGTAAGCTATGCATCGAATTTGGTTTATATGCAGGACGTTACAATTAACAACTTGGCCGCAGCGGCCGGGCAGATACTATTTGGATCTTTGGCAAAGCTTAATGAAGATTTTGAAAATGACGAGTCACTATTCGTCACTCACTGTCTAAAGTTCACTTTCGGCTATATTGCGAATAAGATCTTGAATCCGCGACTGCCCATGCACACGACCAGACAGCTGGAATCCTACCTCCTTTCGGCAAAAGGAAGACGACTGATCGGCTCCATGCGCGAGCGACGACGAACGGTCCAGGCCACCCTTAAGCTTTTCGACTGGATCAAAGAGCACTGGTCGCTAAAAGCCCACGATCTTAAAAACTTAAAGCGTATTCCGCGCGAGTTCATCACAACAAACTTTGAATCTAATCACGAATTAGCCCGAAATCTCGCACAACTTGTTGCAGAGCCCATCTGTCGTGCACTAACCCGCGGGAAAATAGACACGGTTGACCTTCAGCGCTGTTTTCAGCGAAACTGCGAAAATCCAAATGACGCAAAAACAACACTTTCTCTATTAATTGCTCTAGGTAGTTGATCAGGGAACCCAAGTTGATCTGCAAACTTTTTATTTATAAAGAGAAATTTAAAGGCTCGACTTTTCCGGACGACGGCAGAACCACTAGAATATGATCTCCAGGGCTAAGGCCTGCTTGTGCGGCCTGGATCTGCTTTATACCAGAGTTAAACGTCAGGCTTTGGGTTCGACAAGACGCCCCATCAATAGCACCTGTTGATGCATTTAAACGGCAAACCTTTACTGATATGGTTTGTCTCGTTGTAGTGTTTCTTGTGATCGCGAAATTAATCGATGAACTCGTCTTACTGGTCACACCTACAGCACCGTAAAGAGAAGATGATGGGCTATACTGCGCGCCGTTAATTTTTAGCCAAGTGATCACAGTCGGGATCATCTGCTCAAATCCATCACGGTCAATGCCTTTTACGCACAATGTTCGATATCCCTGATAGGAGCCCAGATTCTCTGTAATTGGGGAGGATAAGCTTCTGACAGTACTCCAAGTTGTGACTCTGGCACAGTTTGCAGGAACGCCCGGCGCAAAAGCGTAGACATATTTTGTGATATTTTGACCCGCTGGACTCGTAACTCCGATGTTTACGAATCCTCGTGAGTTTGGAGACACTGGAACCCGCAATAACCCAGCGGACAGAACCGGCGCAGTCGTGATCTCCCATGTGTGGATTGTCGCCTGTGCCTGAATGTTTCCAACCGAATCCACGCCTTTCACACAAAGCTTATAAACCCCTCTCGTCGTTAGCGTCGAGGTAATCGGCGTGGCCGAGGACACAAAATTAAGGGGAGACGCTGCAGCTGGATCACATGGCAAACTTCCTGTGACGATGCTGTATAAATAACTACTAACCCCTGCGCCAGATACCTGAACGGAGATCGTCATGGAGGCGGTCTTAGGGGGCGGCAAATTGGAAAGCAAAGCCGTTGGGGGTGTCGTGTCTTTAGTCCATGTGTAGGCCGTTGGCGATTCCTGCTCGTTTCCAGCGGCATCAATTAATCGGCCACACAGCGTGTAGACCCCGTCTGCAGATGGCAGTGGATCAAGAATCTTCGTAGATAAATCGCGAAGAGCTGCCAACTTCAAGGCCGCAAGGTCACAAGTCGAACCTGATTTAATAACGTATCTATATTTTCCTGCTTCTGAAGCCACCGCCGTGACACTCATAACCTTGGCGTTTGAAACCGCAGAGGGAAGGCCAACAAACCCAATCGGCTGCACCACAGTGTCTTGAATCCAGCTAAGCACTGTAGGCTCTTGCTGCTGGTTTCCTGCTTGATCTACACCCTTGACACAAATTCGCCGCGGACCATCTCCGTTTGGCGTCAGAGATAGCGAAACCTTGCTTGCCACAGGAGTGATAGAGCCATAGGCACCACATTCTGCTGCGCCAGTTGCAAACACATAACCTGCGACGTCACCGCCTTGAATCGTAATCACGCCAGCAGGCTTAGTGGTTGATGTCGGGGGATCACCACTTAAAATTACGGTTGGAGGCGTAAAGTCACTGACCCAGGAAACCTTAGTGTATCCCGATTGGATGGTCCCCTCGGCATTTTTACCCTTCACACAAACAATCGTATTTTGATCCCGCGAGACAGTCACCGAAAAAGATTCCGAAATGGGCCTCCAGCTATCGTATGCCGCCGCACCACAAAGAGACTCGTCATTAGCAACTACGACAAAAGCATAAGACTCCACACCGACACCCGAAACAGTACCGGTAAATGACGACAGATTTGATGGAGTGCTTGGAAGTCCTGATACAACAGCCACAGGGGGAACAGCTGCTATGCGGTTCCAGGAATAAAAACGCTTTACGCTCGCCGAATAGTCCTTAAGGGGGGCATAAATGCAAATGACATTCTTCCCAAGTTCACTAATGACACCAGTCATCGGCTGAGACAATGGGCGCAGCTGATCGCTAGCTGGCGATCCACAATCAGAGATCGACGAGGAGGACTGAAAATAAGTCCATGCATACTGATCAATCTTTATGGATGATTGCTCGGTCGTTTGGTTTAGTGAAACGTTGAATGCAGTTTTTGTACTGTTGTTTTCGGGAACTCCAGTAACTGTAAGTGCAGATGGCTGGCCAAGAATCACAATGTCGTCGATAAACCATCCATCGGCCTCGATACTCGAATCACTTGCAAGCTTAAACCCAATAGTGATTGATTGGACTTCAGGAATCTGTTCGAACTGTTGCACAAATGACGACAAATCAAGCTCGACCTGAGTCCACTCGCCAACCTTGTATCGATAGGATTCTACAATTTTTTCAGAATTCGGCAGATTTGACTCAATCGTAACCAGTCCTTTGTCAAAAATATTTTCGATATCCAATCGATGCCAAAAGCGGACCACCAAGTTGTCAGAACTGCGAATAGCAATTGCCGGCAACTTCAAGTGACGAGTGGTATTGGCGGGATAGCGACCAGAGCCGTCGCTAAAGACGCGACCGCGCAAACTATCGCTTTCAATAATCCAAGGGGTAGTGGGGATTCCATCCATCGTCTCACCAGAATATGCTGCCACCTGATTAAATGGCACGAGGGTTAGTTGGACGCTTGTACTGATCGTTGAAAGATTTCCGGAACCATCAATAGATTTGACTGCAACATAGCCAGAGGCGCCTGATGGCAAAATTAAGGTTGCAACGACCTGACTGGCCTGGCTTTGAAACGTTACATCGTTGATGATCTTAGCGGCGCCCCAAGATATCTCATTTGAAATAGGGGTATCCGCAAATCTGACTTCATATCCGCTGATCACACCGCCGTCATTATTATCGGTCGCGGTTGTCCAGCCAATGTTCGCTGACCTCAGTCCTCTTGAAATAACAGCCAGCCCAGACGGGGGATTTGGAGCAACCGTATCAGGCCCAGCTGCCATGGCAGCCTCAAGGTTCATCGTGCCACCGGCGATTACACGGTCCTTTAGGGAGGCGAGCTTGGTCACTGATGTCATCAATCTGTTCTTAATATCTGCTGCCGATAAGGATGGGTTGTGCGCCTTGATTAGCGCTGCAGCACCGGCAACGTGTGGTGTTGCCATTGAGGTCCCCTGATAGGATGCGTAGGAATTGCCTTTGATCGTAGACAGGATAGCCACACCGGGCGCGGCAAGATGAACCTTTGTCTTGCCATAGTTTGAAAACCACGCCAGAGACCCGACCTTGTCGATAGCAGCAACGGATATGATGTTGGACTGGTTATAGTTTGATGGATAATGAGCGGTTACATCGTTATTTGATGATTCATTGCCAGCAGCTGCTAAGAATAGCTGGCCAGCTGTGTTGGCCGCACCAATGGCATCAAACATGGCCTGAGAAAATGACCCTCCACCCCAGCTGTGATTGGTGGCAAATAGACCAAGTTTGACCGAGTATTGGATGGCAGAAATCGCGTCGCTTATGTACCCAGAACCGTCGGCATCCAAAAACCGCAGTGGAACTATTTTAACATTCCAATTAACCCCGGTAATTCCAATGCCGTTATTACCCACGGCACCGATCGTTCCTGCCACGTGTGTCCCATGGCTATTCTCATCCATAGGATTGTTGTCACCGTCAAAAAAATCCCAGCCACGGAAGTCATCCACGTATCCGTTGTTATCGTCATCAATCTTGTTGGTTCGCTTATCGCGACCAAGTGAATCCAACCCACTCTCGCCTGGGTTCTGCCAAATATTTGCTGCCAAGTCCTGATGTGTATAGTCAACGCCAGTATCCACAACGCCAACAGCCACAGACGCCGACCCTGTCGACAAGTTCCAGGCATTGGCTGCGCGAATGTCATAACGGGTAGTCCCTGTCCCATTTAGACCCCATAGCTCTGAGAATCTCGGATCATTGGGAACCGCAATTGCCTTGACCTTGAAATCCGGCTCAACCGATAAAACGTGCAAACTATCCGTTAAAAATTTCTTTACTGCGATCAGATGATCTTCGCTGTCAGAATCAGGAAACTCAGCTGTTACGGCACTTACCAATTCAAGCCGACTCTTAATCACACCACCCGCCGCAAGAATAGGCGTGTCTGGGTTTTCACCTGCCAACATGAAAGGCGAACCTGGTCTGAGACGAATAATAAATGTTTTTGCGCGACTCTTTGCTGGAGTCGGCATCGACTCGCGCAAAATGCTGCGCACCCCTTCTGGGTCACTTTGAATTTTTGCCAGCGTCTGTTTAAATTGTACACGAAGCTCCTCAACTCGACCCTGATCAACTGGGTTTACGTCAACGCGGGGGATCGGCGGCGTTTCCTTGGAGATAAGCTTTTTACTGGAATCTCTCTGCTTGCAAGAAGCTATCTGGAAAGCAATAACTATCATCAACGAAGTGCTAATAATCTCCAGCCGATTAAAATGTGTCTTACGACCCATACGTCAACACTCCACAGTGATTGCAAGCTTGCAGAAAATTAATCAAAACAAAAGAACATCGCCGCCAACGGCAATTTTGGCTGCATCAGCATCAGACTTTGAATCTGAAGTTACATTTTCATCTGAATTCTCAGTTGTCGGCATAGAGACGGCCTTCACAATGGGCGCCTCCTCTGGTGAGGCCTTGCGATGTAGAGGAATTGTGTTGCCAAGATCAGACTTTGGAGCATCGGCGCGCCCGCCAAATCTAGTGAGCATTTCTTCTGCAAGACCACCAACCTGCCTCAAAGGACTCATAGCGCCTTGGATCTGCTGACGCGTAATGTCCTGAAACTGCAAGCTTGTAACAATTTGATCGATATTTTCTGCGACACTTTCTGAGCTAGCCACTGAACTCTGTACAAGTTTTGCAAAAATCTCTGTCGATTCCTTCGCCTTGTGAGTTAAGCCAGTGACGGCCTCATCAATCATTTCACGATTAGAACGCGTCTTTTCAATATTCTTCTCTAGTGAAATTGAAATGTGCTGCACAGAATCATTCACCCTTGCAACAATCTGGGTGATATCTGCAGACGCCTGATTTGTTCGGTCTGATAGCTTTCTGACCTCTTCCGCGACAACCCCGAATCCTCGCCCATGCTCGCCTGCGCGAGCGGCTTCAATTGCTGCATTCAAGGCAAGAAGATTAGTCTGATCAGATATATATTGAATTTCCTCGGTGATTTTATTGATGCTTGCCGTGTGACTCAGAATTTCAGCAGCCGACACAGAGTAGTCGCCGTTTAAACGCCCATGTTCCTCTAACATCGTCGTCATCTGGGACAACAAAGCCAAAGCTTCATTGATAACTGCCGAAAGGGACTTATTCGACTCAACATGGCCGTTAAGCTCATCTCCTGTAAACTGACTTGCAATTTCGTTCGACTCTTTCATATTCCCATGCGCCTTGTCGTAAATTTGACGAATTTTTTCGCCAATTTCGATCGCACTTGATTCGGTATGATGGATAACACCGTCCAACTGCCTGTGAATGGCTGGCACAAGATCTAAAATCTTACGTAATAGATTTTCATGGGTCAAAAGGAGCTCGTCTTTTTCTCCTAAAGAATTTTCAAGACCACGAACGATAAGTGACATTCCACTTTTGGATTTATCAAAGTTTACCTGAGAAGACACCTGAGCACGCAGGTGAACCACTTCCTCCATCAGGTCAGCCTTTAATTTACGCTCAGAAGAAAGTGTTTCATTTGCCATGAGTAATTGGGTCTTTAAAAGATCTTTTTGACGAGTTATTTCGCTTAGTTTTTCATCGTAGCTTTTCTGTAAAATCTCTGTGCGCTTATTTGCGTGAATCTGAATGGACTCTAATGATGCCTTGGCTTCAATTTCATTTTGGAGCTTTGATATCTCCACCTTTTGGCTTGCAACTTTTTGTTCGTATTCACGTTTTATCCGCTCATTTTCGAGATGGATGAGCAAAAGGCCAATCACAGAAGCCAGACCACTGACGGCTGCAAATATCGCGATCTGTAGCCAGGTTGCCTCAAACATCGGGGCCATCATGATAGCTATGGTTGGTCCAACGACTAAAGTTGAAAGAAATAGGGGACTCGCAAAAAGAGTCGTTTTCATCGCAGCACCTCTTTGACTTGCCGTATAGAAGACACTTCAAAAGGGTATCGGACGGGCGCTGTTTATGATTAGTCAGAGTTAGGTGGATTGACTCTATGGGTTAGCAATTCTGTCAGATTAATTGGGGAAATTTGGCTTTAATCGTTTTTTTCCAAAAATAGCGACCTATCGCCAAAGAGACTCATATTCGGTTCTGGCTGGATCAAGCCGGGTCTTTGCCATCTTGTACTCGAAACTTTCTTTTGGAGCAGAGTCCAAAATTTTCTGCCAGATTTCTCGCGCCTCTTTCGAACGTCCCCGCGAATTGAGATCCTCAGACCACGCCCACGATCTCTCTAGCCAAGGACCAGTCATTGGCCAATCTTTTCTCGCTGTATACAACTTCACAAGCTCCAAAGGCGACAGCACTCGCGCCTCTAAGTCTAACCAGGACTGAAAGCAGGTTGGATCTTTCTCTTTAAGTTCAGACAGACTTTTTTCTCCAAAAGACGTCACTCGCCGCTGCATGTCTGATGATAATATCTTGCGCGCTTTGGCATCCGACTGAATTCGAGAAAGGAGAGGGAACAACACCGCGCAACCATTTTCAGGATCATTTTTTCCCCACTGATCTTGAAGCCTAAGAATCCATGGATAGGCCGTAGCCACGCGCGGAGAACTAAGGACTCGACTTAAATACCCAACGTCTTCTGCCGACGACGGCTTTTCGCCCCATTTGCGACCTAGAAGTACTTTATCCAAATTCGCTCGTTGCTTTCTAAAATGGTCTTTACCTTTCGCAGCGCCTGCTTCGTAAAAGAATGCTGCAGCTCTTAGGACCTCCAGATCAGACTTTGGAGCCGGAGCACTTGATCTCCAGAATTCTGCAGCAGCGTCACTTCGACTCGTTGAGACGTAGGCCGTCCAGAGGTTTGTCGCCAAGCCATCTGAAACCCTGGGAAACAAAGCTGTGCGCCGCTGCTCAAAAAATTGAGTTGCATTCTCCCACTGCTTTTTTTGAAAATAGCTATCGATTTTGGACGCCTGAACGTCTCTAACTGGATCAATCATCCCAGATAAATGTCGACTGCGAGGATATTTTTCTGAAAATCCCTTGACCTGAGTCACCATCTCATCTGACTTTTCGCGATCGCTAAAGCTTTTTGCATGACACGCCCACACAAGCTCCATGAGCACTTCTGGCACGTCCTTTTTTTCTTTCACAGCAGAAAGCAACTCGCGCGAATGCTTGATGTTATTTCCTTCATAGTTTGGAAGTTCCATGCAAGCGCGTCTGACCTCAGCAATCTTTGCTGCCTCCGACTTTGGGTAATTAGTTTGAACACCAAAATAGGCAAGTCGCGCCCGCGCAAAAAGCTCGCTGCGTTGCTTGTCTTTTGCTTTGGAGGCACGCGCTAAAAGAGCATCTGCGGAGCGAAGGTTCACCCAAGGCAACGTTTGACTATCTTGAAGCCATTCATTTCCGGGAGCTCTCATGGAAGCATCGATGGCAAAATTCAGCATTTTTTCGGCCTCTTCGAATCGTCCAAGCCAAAACGCCGTTTCACCCCGCAGGACAGCTTGGCCTGCGTTATAAACTCGACGCTCACGTTCAACGGCGCTTGCCATCGCGTACATGTCTTCTGCGAGTTCATAATTATTTAGATCGTAATAGATGTCTCCAGCACGGTTGAAAATACGAGATGCTTGCAAAGGATCAGGATCCTGTCTAAGCGCTGTATCAAGCTCTTGAATGGCACTCAAAAGATCTTGATTTTTTAGATGTGCCTCGGCAGTCAACTGCCGCAATTCTGAGCGATGAAGATTTTTCCCAGATTTCAGAAGAGCTGAGAGCGCCTCGGTCGCTGCGCCATACACACTTGGCATCCGATCAAATCGCTGATAGATCGCCGCGATATTGTAAAGAGCCCATGGGGCATATTGATCAATTCTCGCCTCTGGGATATCGCGTTTTGAGATAAATACGGACGCCATAAAATAAGCTACTTGCTTTAAAAGCCCCTCAAGTTCTTTTTCCGTCGGGGGATTTTTTGTATCGGCAAGACGATCTTGATAGAAAGCGAGAGCATTGACTGCGAGAAAAAAATCCAGAATCTTTATCATCGATGCATCAGTCTGTGTATTTCTTCCTGCAAACCAGATTTCGGTGGCTTTTAGATATTGTTTTTCAAGGAAGGCTGCCCTGCCGTCATTAAATGCCTCTAGATGCCTCCCAGCTCCGCGCATCTGAAAGACTAGCTTGCGCAGATCATAGGTTGTGAAATCTAATTCAAACTTCACGGGAGGGAGCTTAAATGGATATTTCCAGAAGACCTCGTCAGAGATCGGGCGCTCAGGGCTTTTAATACTGAAATCTGCAATAAACACATACCGATCGAGAATTTCCTTAAAGCTCGCTTTGCCTAAATCAACCGCTTTTTCTTCCACGATGGGTGATGATTTCTTTTTTTGGTTTGTATTTTTAGGCGACGCTGCTGAGACCGGCAAGGAACCAGCACAAAGGAAAACAAGCAAAAATATGAAAATTGCTCGCATCGGACCTACTGCCCTTCTGGAGCCGTTGCTTCCTGATCATAGTTGACGTGAATTTCAATACGTCTATTCATAGTGCGCCCAGCTTCAGATGTATTTTGGGCAACCGGACGCAGGTCGGCATAGCCAGCCACTGCAACCTTTGTAGCGGGGTAACCAACAGTCTTTATCAGGTACTTAGCGACGGATGCAGCTCTCAAGGCTGATAATTCCCAGTTAGAAAACTGCCCAGACGCCGGCACATTATCTGTGTGGCCCTCGACGACAACCGGCCGACCCAATTCCATCAGAATTTGCCCAACGGTCTCCATCTCCTTAAGTGCTTCTCTCTTTAACTGATACTGTCCGGAATCGAAAAAATGACGGGCCGCCAGCTGCAGTTTAAAACCATTTTGCGTTTGCTGGACGCTGACCACTCTTTCAAATCCTTTATCACCTTTTTCAGGATACTTGTTCGGACCGTAAAGACGCTCCTCTACAAGTAAGCGAACTCGATTAATTTCCATTTCAATGACTTTTGCTCGCATGGCTGAGCTAGGAAACTTTTGGGAGAGCGGCTCGCGGATCTGGTCGCCTTTAAAGTGATCGAAAATTCCCATACCGGTTTGCGTCGGAGCAGTTTTCCTGTCTACCGGAATCTCCGGAAGTGGCATATTGAGAGCATCTGCAACCGAGGCAGCAAGAACCTTGTTGGGTTCTTTAGCTGCCGGCGCACCGCCCTCCTTGAGCGCATACAGAACCACGAACAATGCAAAAAGCATCGTCACCATGTCCGCATAGGAGACAAGCCAACGTTCGTGGTTTTCAAATTCTGGACACTTTTGCTTTTGCGCCATAGTTCCGCTAACTCAACAGCTGGATCAAGTCCAATTTCTCAGTGCTTCTCCCCACCACCACCATGGTCGTGGACGAATACAGCAAGCTTTTGCTCAATAACTTTGGGGTTCATACCGGTCAGAATCCCCTCAACACCAATGACGACCATCGCTCTCGCATGACCATCAATGATGGCCTTGCGCTTTAATTTTTTTCCGATAGGAATTCCAAGAATGTTAGCCGCTCCCACACCGTAAAGTGTAGCAACGAAGGCAACAGCGATACCCGGACCAATCATTTCTGGACGATCAAGTACGGACATTACGTGCTGCAGACCAAGTACGGCACCCAAGATTCCGATCGTAGGACAAATCGCGCCGAAGTCTTCCCAGAACTTTACTCCGACCTCTGCCTCCTCAAAAACGACGTGTGCAGCTGTTTCTAATGTATCGCGGATAACTTCGGGTGCCGTGCCGTCAACAGCTAAGCCAATCGCCATTTTTAGTGGCTCATATGACAAGGCCTCTCTTTTTTTCTCAAGAGCCAAGATTGATTCCTTACGGGCCGTCTGCGCGCAATCTAAAATCTCGGCCATAATCTGACTTGGATTGGCCGTTGGATTTTTTAAAAATTGCCCCAAGGCTTTCACTGAATTGATCATGTCGGGTAATGGGTAAGCCATCATCAAGGCACCCAACGTACCCCCAAACACAATCATGACGGCCGTGATCGCCCAAAGCTGGGACAAGTGACCACCTTCCATGAGCATGCCGCCGATGATCATGCCACCGGCGACTGGAACGCCTAATAAGCTAGTTAAGTCCATCCTGAAACTCCTTCCGCCTCTGACATTGCGCTCAAACTATGGGCTTGCACCGCCACAAGGCAGCGCGTTTTAAAGTCTTGAACAAGGCGGGCGATTTCATCGAGAGACTCCGACACGATCAGCATGTCTCCATTGACAAATCGGACGAGCGTATCCGGAGTCGACTCGACAAACTTAATATTGTCGAGTGATACCAGGACCTTTGATTTGTCTAGTTTTGTGAGAAGAATCATCTCTCGCTGCCTCCTGGCCAAAGCACCCAGACCAAGGACGATGGTCTGCAAAAATTCCTATGGAATTCACGGCTTCTTAGTTTTATGGTACGACTCCGCTTCTTTAACTGTCAATGGCGCCAGCGGCGCAACCTGCGGATAACTAAGCGAAAACTGTACAACTCGCAGATTACTTGGAGCTTTTTCGTGGATTTTCATGATCTTTCAAGCGCACAACGCAATCTAAAGGAAAAATTCGTTCGCATTCGGGGGTTTCTTTGACCTCGAACGAAAAGCAGAGCGACTGAAAGATATCGAAGCCCAAATTGAAGGCATGCCTGATTTTTGGAGTAACCCAAAAGTTTCGGCGCCGATCCTGAAAGAAAAAAAGTCACTGGAACTAGCGCTTGAGCGGGTCCGAAAACTTGAAAGCCTTGAGGGCGACCTTGAGGCTGCCATGGAATTCGCAGAAGCCGGAGAGACCGAGTATCTTGATGAAGCCAACAGTCTCTACGATGGACTAGCCAAGGAGGTGCAGGCATTGGAAATCCAAAGCCTTCTGAGCGGCGAGACCGACATGAATGGCGCCATCTTGACTATCAATGCTGGAGCGGGCGGCACAGAGTCGTGCGACTGGGCCAGCATTCTCTTCAGAATGTACCTTCGTTATGCAGAACGCAAAGGCTGGCAGGCCGAGGTTCACGACGCTCTCGCAGGCGAAGAAGCTGGGCTTAAGAACGCCACCATCGAAATCACAGGAGACTTTGCCTTCGGACTTCTAAAAGCTGAAAACGGCGTGCACCGCCTCGTCCGCATCAGCCCGTTTGACAGTAACGCTAGGCGCCACACGAGTTTTGCATCCGTTTTCGTGACCCCGGTAATTGACGATACGATTGAGATCGATATTAACCCAGCTGATCTGCGGGTCGACACTTACCGTTCGTCTGGCGCCGGTGGACAGCACGTTAACAAGACCGATTCCGCTGTAAGGATTACCCACATGCCTTCTGGCATAGTTGTGGCCTCACAAACCCAGAGATCTCAGATCCAAAACCGGGAGAACGCGATGAAACTCCTGCGCTCAGCACTTTACGAGCGAGAGATCGAAAAGAGACGGGCAGCACAGCAGGCTCTTGAGAACACAAAAACCGACATCTCCTTTGGCCACCAGATTCGTAGCTACGTCTTGCACCCGTACAAGCTGATAAAAGACCATCGCACGGATTACGAATCACACACCCCTGACCAAGTCCTGGACGGCGGTCTTGATGAGTTTATCAACGAATATTTGGCGCACGCCAAAGAGACTGCACAACCTAGCTGACCGCATAACGTCGGCCCTAGCCCCGGAAAAGCCCTTTTTTGACAGCGTTTCACTGCCTCTCGTACAATAAAAGATGAGGTAGTAGGCGCATTTTTGCGTCAGAGCTAAGGAGGGCACCATGAATGCAAAAGAAATTATATCGACAGTCAAAGGCGGAGGTTTTGATAAACAGTACGCCGAGCTTCATTGGAGCGGATCCTTTGAAGACTATCTGAACATGGTCATCGAACACCCTCAAATTGCACGCACAGCATTCCAGAGAATGTATGACATGATTGCAAGCTACGGTAGCCGGCAATTCAAAGAGTACAAAAAGGAAATTACTCATTGGAATTTCTTCGATGATCCGATTGAAAACGGCAAAGACGCCATCTTCGGTCTCGATGTTCACCTCATGAAACTAGTGAACACGATCAAGGCTGCAGCCGCAGGTTATGGTCCTGAAAAACGCGTCATTCTTCTGCATGGACCTGTAGGCTCCTCGAAGTCAACGATTGCTCGCCTTTTGAAAAAAGGTCTCGAAACTTATTCGCGGACTCCTGAAGGCGCAATGTACACCTACACATGGGTCAACCTCGCTGAAGTATTGAAAATGGAAGACACCATGCGCTCACCCATGAATCAAGACCCTCTGTACTTGATTCCACCTGAGCGTCGCGATGCCGTGATGGCCGTCATCAATAAGGGCCGTGATCGCTCAGCGCAAGTCAGGATGGAAGGAGATCTTTCTCCAGCATGTCGTTATGTCTACACGGAACTGATGCGCTACTACCAAGGTGACTGGGAAAAACTGATTCACAATCACATCACCGTCCATCGTCTCATCCTCAGTGAGCGTGACCGTATCGGAATCGGCACATTCCAGCCTAAAGACGAAAAAAACCAGGACAGCACCGAACTCACCGGTGACATCAACTACCGAAAGATCGCTGAGTATGGATCTGACTCAGATCCTCGAGCATTTAACTTCGACGGAGAATTCAACATCGCCAACCGCGGCATGATTGAGTTCATTGAGGTGCTCAAACTTGACGTTGCATTCCTTTACGACCTGCTGACTGCCAGCCAAGAGCACAAGATAAAGCCAAAAAAGTTTGCTCAGTGTGACATCGATGAAGTGATTATCGGCCACACGAACGAGCCCGAATACAAAAAGCTTCAAAGCAATGAGTTCATGGAAGCCCTTCGCGATCGTACAGTCAAAATCGATGTCCCATACATCACAAAGCTGAAGGAAGAAGTTCGCATCTACGAAAAAAGCTTCAATGCCAACACGGTCCCGCATATTCACATTGCGCCCCACACTCTTGAAATGTCGGCCATGTGGGCCGTTTTAACGCGCCTCGAGGAGCCCAAAAAAGCAAACCTTACGTTGATGCAAAAGCTCAAGCTTTATAACGGGAAAACCACACAGCAATTCACAGAGGACAACGTCAAAGAGCTTCGCAAAGAGGCCGTTCGCGAAGGTCTTGATGGAATCTCTCCTCGCTATATCCAAGACAAAATTTCCTCTGGACTTGTTCTCGACAAAGGCAAGGGATGCATCAATCCATTCATTGTTTTAAATGAAATGGAATCTGGACTCAAGGCCCACTCCCTTATCAATGACGAAGAACTTCGCAAGCGCTACAGGGAACTCTTAAGTGAAGTTAAGCGCGAGTATGAAGACATCGTAAAGCACGAGGTTCAGCGCGCAATTTCTGCGGACGAAAACGCGATCGACAAGCTTTGTGGAAACTACATTGATAACATCAAGGCTTACATTCAGCGCGAAAAGGTCAAAAACCCATTTACATCTCAGGCTGAAGATCCAGATGAACGCCTCATGAGATCGATTGAAGAGAAAATCGACATCTCTGAAAACCGCAAAGATGATTTCCGCAGGGAAATCATGAACTACATCGGTGCCATGGCGATTGAAGGCAAAACTTTTGACTTTAGAAGCAACGAGCGCCTGCACAAAGCCTTGGAGCTAAAGCTTTTTGAGGATCAAAAAGATACCATCAAGCTAACCGTCCATGTGTCCAAAGTGGTCGACAAGGAAGCTCAAGCCAAAATTGACGTCGTCAAGAACAGACTGATCAAAAACTATGGTTACTGCGATATCTGCGCAAGTGATGCACTCGGATTTGTTGCGAGTATTTTTGCGCGCGGCGACATGCTAAAAGACAAGGATCGAAGTTAATACCGACGGGAAGGACCTTGAGTCATGCCAAACAACATGGAGTCGGACCTAAACCGATTCCGAAAAATTGTAAGAGGCAAAATCAAGCAAGAGCTGAGACGCTTCGTTGCTAATGGTGAGCTTATTGGTCGCCAAGGCAAGAAGCTGGTCAGCATTCCTCTTCCTCGTATTGATTTGCCACGCTTCCAGTTTGGCAGTGGCGACGGTGGCGGCGTAGGTCAGGGAAAAGGCGACGTTGGAGACGAAGTCGGACAAGGTCAAGGTGAGCCACAGCCTGGACAAGGTGAAGCCGGGCAGGGGGAAGGCCAGCATGCTCTGGAGGTCGAAGTTTCCTTGGAGGAACTTGCGTCTCTTCTAAGCGAAGAGCTAGAGCTACCCAATATTGAGAACAAGGGCAAAAAAAACGTCGACAGCAAGCACTACAAATACACGGGCATCGTGACCCAGGGCCCAGAATCCCTGCGACACTTTAAGAAAACGTACCGCGAGGCGTTAAAACGAACGATTGCCAGTGGCAAGTATGACCCGAAAAATCCGATTGTTGTTCCGATCAAAGACGACAAACGTTACCGAAGTTTTAAAGTGTACAATGAGCCTGTCGCCAATGCTGTCATCATCTATATGATGGACGTCTCTGGGTCGATGGGAGACGAACAAAAAGAGATCGTTCGTCTTACAAGCTTTTGGCTAGATACGTGGCTACAAAGTCAGTATACGGGACTTGATCGCCGTTACATCATTCACGACGCAACAGCACGCGAGGTCGATCAAAACACGTTTTATCGCACACGAGAGTCTGGCGGCACGTTGATCAGCTCCGCGTACCGTCTTGCCTTGAAAATGATGGAAGATGATTACCCGGTCGACGAGTGGAATATTTATCTTTTTCACTTCTCCGACGGTGATAACTGGTCGGGCAATGATACCAACGAGTGCATGAAAATGCTTGAGGCAGACATCATGCCTAAAGCAAATTTATTTTGTTATGGCCAAGTTGAAAGTAGATATGGATCCGGTCAGTTCTTGAGAGACCTCCAAAAGCATTTCGGCGAGGACAACAATAAACTGACGCTTTCACAAATTAAAGACCGCGACGCCATCATGGATGCTCTGAAAATTTTCTTGGGCAAAGGAAAGTGACATGTACGTCAACACCAAACTTCCCCCAGAGCTAGCAGATGCTGTCGCCCATCTTGAAGAGGTGGCGCGCAATGCGGGCCTTGATTTCTTTCCAACGATCTTTGAGCTTGTTGACTATAATCAACTATCCGAAATCGCCTCCTACGGCGGGTTCCCTACACGTTATCCGCACTGGAAGTTTGGGATGGAGTACGACAAGCTTTCAAAAAGCTATGAGTACGGTCTAAGTATTATTTATGAAATGGTGATTAACAATAACCCCTGCTATGCGTATCTACTTCGCGCAAATAGCATGGTATTCCAAAAGACTGTAATCGCTCACGTCTTTGGCCACTGTGATTTCTTCAAAAACAATTACTACTTTTCCCGCACTAATCGCAAAATGCTCGATCAGATGGCCAACCACGCCACCTTCGTGCGCAGAGCTATCAATGAAATCGGCCAGGACACAGTCGAAACATTTTTAGATACCTGCTTAAGCATTGAAAACCTGATCGACATCACTGCTCCCTATAGATCTCCAGCTTCAGCTCCGGTCAAAGACAGCCTTGGAATCGACTCCGCAGTGCATGTCCCAAAAATTGAAACAAAGGGTTACCTGGACTCCTACATCAATCCAAAGGACTTCATGGCGGCACAAAAAGATCGCTTGGAGAAGGAGCAGCAAAAGTCAAAGAGCTTCCCAGAAAATCCAGAGCGCGACGTGCTCAAGTTCCTGATCGATAACGCACCCGTTGCAGGATGGCAGAAACGGATATTGGAGATCATCCGCGATGAGGCTTATTACTTTGCGCCGCAAGGGCAAACAAAAATCATGAATGAGGGATGGGCCACCTACTGGCACAGCATGATGATGACAAAACTTAGTCCTCTTGATGAGAGCGAGATCGTCGACTACTGCGATCACTATGCTGGTGTCGTAGCCGCCGCCCCGGGCTCAATCAACCCATATAAAATTGGCGTTGAACTACTTCGTCACATCGAGCGCAGATGGGACCGGGGGCAGTATGGGCTGGATTATTTAAATTGTGACGACCCGAAGACTCGAGCTGAGTGGGACACCAAAGCCGGTCTTGGAAGAAAAAAAATCTTCGAGGTTCGAAGGTTTCACAACGACCTGACATTCATCGATGAATTCTTGGATGAAGACTTTTGTCACGAGCACAAGCTGTTTTTGTACGATTTTGACAAGAGAACCGGCAAGTACTCGATTTCAAGTCGGGAGTTCAAACCCATCAAGCAAAAACTTCTGCAGCAGCTGACCAACTTTGGGCAACCAATTATTGCCGTTGTAGACGGCAACTTTAAAAACAGAGGCGAGCTGCTTCTGCGTCACGAACACAACGGAACCGATCTCAAGCAAGATTTCACCATGGAGACATTGCGAAATATTCACCGGGTTTGGACACGGCCAGTTTATTTGGAAACAGTCATTGAGGATGTTAAACGAAGAGTATCATTTGATGGGAAGAGTCATGATATCGAAAAAATTTAAAGCATTCCTTATCGTCTGCCTGACAGCGCTCATTGGTGCAGCATCATCTGCGCTCGCTCAAGGCAATCAAAGTAGCGCATCACAACTGCCGATTTTACATTATGCCGGAGTTATCCCGGTGCAGTGGGATAAGTCAGAAGCTTGGGGTGATCTTAGCCACCTTAAAAAATCTCTGAGCGGTGAGTTTTCTGACGCAGTACGTCAAAGCAAGCGTTTTGTTGTTCTAAACGATGACTTGGTAGCCACGCTTTGGAAAAATGCCGCTGGCCGTAAAGAGCTCGAGAAAGATTATGAGCTGAGTGTTTATGCCAGCCTTGATGTCAGCGCTAGAGGAGACATGGTTGTCTTGACCGCACGACTTCTATCCCCATCTCTGCAGACGAGACTTCAGGAAAGCGACGTAATATCGCGAAAATATCTATCAGAGCTGACGCGCGAACAGTCCTCGGCCCGTCTATATGATCTTGTCATGCGCATGATTAATCGACTCCCCGTTGACGCACATATCATGAGCGTTAACGGTAGCTATGTCACATTGTCAGGAGGCTCCGATCAGGGCGTCAAGATTGGAAGTCAATTTGATGTTCACACCGCCTCCGTAGAAAGTCTCCATCCAGCCAATGGCAGCTGGTTGTCATTTGCAAGCACAAAAACTGGACGCGTCGAGATTGTTGAGGTCAAAAAGCAGAGCTCAATCGGAAAAATTTCATCTCTCGTCCACGACAATTCGATAAAGCCCGGGCACGGTGTAGTGATTGAGGCCATTTCTGGCAGAAGCCGATTTGCTAGAGCTGAGGAAACGAGCGCGATGCCGTCCGCTAATGGCTCAGACAGCGGCGTCATCGCGCAAGAGACCCCCAAAGCTATCGCACCAGCTGTTGTAAAATCCTCTGAAAAGCCCTCCGCAGCTGAAACGTCACCCGAAAAAAACAAAGCTCCATCGAAGCCCGATGAGCAGCTAGCTGCGCCACAGGAAAAGGCAAACGCTGAACAAGCGCTTGTTCCTGCAGACGCACAAGCCGCAGAAAAACCTGCTAGCGATGAAGCTCCAGAAACAGATAACTTTACGGCTCGGCTGATTCCCAAAGGCAGTGAACTAAGAACCTGGATTGGAATGAGAATGTGGTCTATTTCTGGGTCTTCAAGCGCAGCCGCACAACTTCCACCGTGGATCGTCAACTCTGCAGGTGGATCAGTTCACAGAAAGTTCTCTGACACAATTGATTGGAGTTACGGTCTAGACATCGGATTTGGCCCTACCGGCAAAGGAAGCTTCTTTGCATATGATCTGCATGCATCTGGGCGCTGGCATTTATATCAAAAAGACATTCTCCCAGGTGCAGATGACATATTCTTTGGATTGAACACCGCCTTGATTAGCACCCAAGTGAGCAAGGAAACCAGTGGCGGTTACGATATGACTATGGTGACCCTTAATATCGGCGTTCATGGCTGGGCTAAGCCTGAATTTATTGGCGACAAAATCGAATGGACTGGAGAGATTTTTTATCCGCTTTACGTCTCCGGCCGTTTTGGTGTGCGCGGCTTCCGTCGCAACATCGAGACCGGCTCCAGCACCTCTTTCAAACTTGGTGGCTACGTAGGTGAGCGCCCTGCAGTAGGGTGGCAGTATGGAGCCGCTATCGAGTATGAATCCAGCGCATGGGACCTTACAAAATCTAAAACAGCCAAAGTAGGTTCCATGGGACTCATGGCTCTGGCGAGACGAAATATTTAAATTATTTTCCTAAGCCCATTTGGAGGCCTCCTTCATGTCTTTAAGGTTTGTTGTCACTTTTTATGTCCTTTTATCGATGAGTTGCTGCAAGTCAACGGCTGCAGCAAAATCAGGCGAGCTGTCAGGAGCTGACGAAAAAGCTCAGAAAATTATGGTTCAAGGCTATGACCTGTCCGGTCTTCAAACGCTCGACGCCGCACGCAAAGATATGATTTGTACGACCGTACTTCGACCTGAAGAGGCCGCTTGCCAAGCTGCGCGCGGCAAGACTATTTGGGCGGATAAGTGCAAGCCCCTGTGCTCCCTGCCAATTGCCCCAAAGGGCAAAGTTGCTGGCTATAATTTCAGTTCATTTGTGATCGCAGAGGCCTTGGCTCCGGACATGGTTTGTGCTGCAGTTGTTTCAGCGGAGGAAGAGGCTTGCTTTGAACGAGGCGGGAAAACTCAGGTCGCAGCAAAATGTAAGCATCTTTGCTCTTTGCCAATTGCTAGTGAGGGAAAAATCTCAGGATTTAATTTTAATGGCCCAAAACTTAATGTCGCGCCACTTCCAAAGGGCACAATGTGTACCCAAGTCGTTCGACCCGAAGAAGAGGCCTGTCGAAAAGCTGGTGGAAAAATCCTCATGGCCGAAAAATGCGAGGCCTTATGCACTGTGATCATCAACAAGTAGTCTTCATTATGACATGACAGCAAAAGCCTCCATTTTGGGGGCTTTTTATTCTTCAAGTAATTTAGTGTTGGTTTTTTATTGGGCTAAAATTCTTGATATCGAACCATCTTCAGTAACGACGAGACAAGAGGGCTCATCCCAACTCGACACACTGAGCATACGTTTTCCATCACCCAAGTCCTCATCGTAAGGATGATGGAAGTGTCCAAAAATAATCACATCACCACCGGCGGCGACTAACTGCTGTTTTGCACATGATCCGATCAACTCATGGCGAAGCACGCGGTATTTGTCTTTTTTTCTAGATGTTGTTGCAAACCAAAGAGTGAATTGATCAAGAAGCCACTGCGGGACACAGAAAGCCACAAAACTGACAAGCCAGCTTCTTATAAGCGCTCTAAATAGCTCATATTTGAAATCCTTTTGCAGCAGGTCGCCGTGAGCGATCAGGAATTTTTTCCCTTGGGGACTCATCCAAACTCGTCCGTGACTCGGGACTACATCGAAACGAAACTTTTTTTGAACTGAGTCCATGCCAAATTCATGGTTACCTTCGACAAACCAAACCAATGCGCCACTTGCGGCCAACTTGTCTAAACCATGAAGTAGCCGCGAATACTTATTTTGGAAATATGATCCCCAACCAAAGAAGAAATCAAAAATGTCGCCATTCAATACAAGTGTCTTGGTCTTCTTCTCGGCGGCTAATTCCACTAATTGACAAAGCAACAGGTAACGCTCGTCCGTTTCTGTTCTCACGTGGACATCACTGGCGACAACCAATGCTGGATTTTCAGGAAGTTGAAACGTCTTCAAAAGGATTTAGATTCCTTAAATTTCAGTTGATCAGAGCAAAGGATAACCTTCTGTAACGCCAAGGTGAAGCGGGAGTTTTTTCACATTTGCCAATAACCCCAATGTAAATAAACCATAGACCCCGGCCGATCCACCCTTTATGCGAGTTTATTCCTTAAATTTTTGGCTATTAGCGCTTGGTCGTGTGGCGTCATGGAGCGCGATCACTATATTCGTCGCCGCCCCTTTGGCCCTAGCGGAGACCACAAACAAACGAATGATCTTACCGGGAGCTCGAGCGCAAGCCTTAGGTGGCGCGTTTACAGCAGTGGCCGATGACGCCTCTGCAAGCTGGTACAATCCGGCAGGCCTAGGTCACCTTAAAGGCCCAGGATTTAGTCTCACGGTAAATAACTACTCTCGGTCGCGAAAAGAAATCGCTGGCATTACGGCCAACTCAAAGATCTCTGAAAACTCTGCCTCCATTTACCCAGGTTTTGCCGGAGGCCACGCCTCGCTTGGACGGTTCACTTTTGGATGGTCCTACTTTACGCTTGAGCAGCAAAATACCGACGAATCACAAACCCTGGATATTCCTGCAAGCTCGTCGGCATCTGCTTTTGAATATCACCGTTCTGAGTTGACGTCTGGAAATTTAATCTACGCCGGCCTTAGTGGTGCCTTTTCGCTTGGCAAAAACTTTTCCATCGGTGTTAGTGAATTTTATTACCGCCGCCAAAAGCAGACCGCGCTCAAAGAACGGTCCCTGTTCAATGATGGAGTTTTCTACGACAGCTTTGTCAGGCAAAGCACAAGCAACGAAGGCACTCTCACCAACGCTGGCCTCATGTTCAAGACGGATGTCTTCAGCCTTGGCCTTTCTGCTCGCATACCAAAGGCACTCTCCGACATGACTGACTTTGAGACTAGCTCCATCATATCGACTGGCTCATCCCCGGAGCTATCGTCAACGGATGGAACGACTCGTAGAGAAGATGAGCTCATCGTCCGGACTTGGTCCCTCGGCGTAGCCATTCGTCCTCGCCCGTGGTTATTATTCAGCGCCGACGTGTTGCACTATCCAGCAACCAAGACCCCTTGGGCCAGCGAAGGGGGCTTTGACACGATTGCCGTCACTGATTGGAGCTCGGGAATAGAACTTACGGCGGGCCCAATTTTATTAAGCGGGGGACTTTTCACGAATAGCTCACTTGTTGCAGACCCAAAGCCTTCCCTCGTTGCCAGCCCACCAGCCAAAGTCGATTACCAGGGGTTTAGTGCGGGGATAGGTTTAAAAACTAGGCAGTCAGAAACCCAGCTGATCATGGTACGGCAAAGAGGAACGGGGCAAACGCAGCTAGTGCAGGGAAACCTTAATCTGCAGGATATCTCAATAGAAACGCAGAGTTTTAGCCTCTCTAGCCGTTATTTGTTCTAGCTCACCGCCGAGACCCCCACGCCCAACCAGAGTCTGCATTTTTAAAAGTCAATGAAGTTCAAATATCCAGTTGCGTGTAGTCCTTTTGCTGGGTTAAAACCGAAGACTAACAAAGTTCATTGTTATCTGGAGTAAGAAATGAGCAACCTTTCATTAGAAGATCGCGTCAAGCAACTCGTCGTTAAGCAACTTGGCGTTGAGGAAAGCGCCGTTATTGGCAAAGCAAAGTTCATCGAAGACCTTGGCGCTGACTCATTAGATATTGTTGAGTTGGTGATGGCGATGGAAGAAGCGTTCGGAGTGGACATCCCAGACGAAGAGGCTGAGAACATCCGCACCGTCGATGACGCTGTGCAGTTCATCAAAAGAGCTGGCGAAGCCTGATAAGAAAAGCGGGGTCCTTACGAGGGCCCCGAATGCTTTAGGGCTTACATATTTTTTTGTACATCGTTCATAGGAGCTGTCATCCATGGCGCTGACGATAGGACTTGGAGCCGATCACGCAGGCAAGGAACTAAAACAACTCATCGCGGAAATGCTGCGTCTTACGGAGCATCAAGTTGTTGATTACGGAGTCGCTGCTGACTGCAAGACGTCTGTTGACTATCCAGACTATGCGTCAGCCGTTGCAAGCGATGTCTCGAGTGGAAAGACCGATGTCGGCATTCTCGTTTGTGGAACCGGCATAGGAATGCAGATGGCTGCCAACAAATATCCAGGCATTCGTGCCGCTGCTGTTTGGGACGAGTTTTCAACCCGCATGGCAAAAGAGCATAATAACGCCAACATCCTTTGTCTTGGCGCCAGAACGACGAACCATATGCGCGCTACGGAGCTGGTGAAGCTGTGGCTTGATACCCCGTTTGGCGGTAGTCGCCACCAAGCGCGTCTCAATAAGATTCGCGAGATTGAGCGCAAAGTTGGCTCTAGTCACTAAATATTGTCGATCGATGATTGGGGAGTCGTTTGAGCATGAATTCACATCAACCTTGGGACAGTCTTCGAAATAGCGATCAGGAAATCTATGGCCTTATCCAAGATGAAATGAGCCGTCAAAGACACGGACTTGAACTCATTGCTTCAGAAAACTTTGCGTCTCCTGCAGTGATCGCATCAATGGCCAATGTGCTCACGAATAAATATGCTGAAGGGCTACCTGGAAAGCGCTACTACGGTGGCTGCCAAATTGTAGACCGCGTCGAAGAGATTGCCATTCGCCGCGTATGCCAGTTATTTGGTGCAAAGTTTGCAAATGTTCAGCCGCATTCTGGAGCTCAAGCCAATGCTGCTGTTTACTTGGCGCTTCTTAACAGTGGCGACAAGGTCCTAGGTCTCGACCTTTCCCACGGTGGCCATTTGACTCATGGAAGTAAGGTCAATTTTTCTGGCCTTCTTTACGAGTCACACTTTTATGGCATCGACCCGGAAACTGAGCGCATCAATTATGATCACGTTGTTAAGATCGCACGTGAAGTAAAACCTAAACTCATGATCGCAGGTGCCAGCGCCTACGCACGCACTCTGGATTTCAAAAAATTCCGTGAGATCGCTGACGATGTAGGCGCATACCTGATGGTCGACATGGCGCACATTGCCGGATTAGTTGCAGCAGGTGAGCATCCAAGCCCTGTGCCACATGCACACGTTGTCACGTCGACCACCCATAAGACTTTACGTGGCCCAAGAGGCGGAATCATTCTTTGGAATGATGAAAGCCTTACAGCAAAGATAAATAAAAGCGTTTTTCCAGGGATCCAAGGCGGCCCACTCGAGCACATCATTGCTGCCAAGGCCGTGAGCTTTAAGGAAGCCCTCGAGCCAAGCTTTAAGACCTACCAAAAACAGGTCGTAGCTAATGCCCGGGCCCTGGCCGAGGCTCTTACTAAAAAAGGCATTAAGCTTGTCTCCGGTGGAACAGATAATCATCTGATGCTGTTGGACTTTTCCGAAACAGAGATCACTGGCAAGGTGCTTGAAGAAGCACTCGGGAAGGTCGACATCACCGTCAATAAAAACACCGTACCACGCGAAAAACGCAGCCCTTTTGTGACTAGCGGCATCAGAATTGGCACCCCGGCCGTGACAAGCCGAGGGTTTGGGACGGCGGAAATGGCTGTGATTGCTGACCTCATTGCAAGAGTTGTTAAAAACGTGGACAATCCGGCTGAACTGGATAAGATTCGTCGGGATGTTTTGGCGTTAGCCGATAAATTTCCACTCTATCCAGAGTGGGCTTAAACGTTACTGGAGCTCATTTTGCGCTGCCCTGGCTGTGGACATGAAGATACGCGAGTACTCGAAAGCCGCCTTTCTCACGAAGGTCGCGCGGTGCGTCGTCGTCGTTCCTGCCCTGAGTGCAACTATCGGTTCACAACCTACGAGCAAGAGGAAGCCTTCGTTTTTCAAATCAAAAAACGCGACGGTCGCGTTGAGCCCTATCACCGCGATAAGGCACTGCGCTCGATTCAAGTTGCATGTCAGAAGAGACCAGTAACGATCGATCAAATTGAGGGCTTACTGGCAAAAATCGAACGCACCATCCAAGATACCGGTGAGCGCGTTGTTCACAGTGAAAAACTTGGCGGCATGATCCTTGAAGCCCTTAGTGAAATGGACAAAGTTGCGTACGTGCGCTTTGCATCCGTTTACAAAGACTTCCGCGACACAGAACAATTCATGCGCGAACTCAACGCCATTCAAGCACCAAATAAATAATTATGTTTACAGGCCTTGTCGAACGCACTGGAGTAGTCAAGCAGGTCACTGGAGAAAGCTCCGGGCTCTTCACTCTAGTCGTTGATCCAGGCCCTGATTTTGAGCGAGATCACGGCGCAAGTGTTGCGGTCAACGGCGTTTGCCTATCCGAAGTCGGTCACCAACAGCAAGGTGATCTGACCTTTCACGTCAGTCACGAGACGCTTTCAAAAACCAGCCTTCAAAAAGCCAAACCAGGCATGCGAGTTAATCTCGAGCGTTCCATGCGGCCCACAGATAGGTTAGGCGGACACATTGTACTTGGCCATGTAGATGGCACGGGAACGATTACCACCATCCGCAAAGAAGAAAGCTTTTACTTCGTCGAAATTCTGATTCCTAAAACTCTTTCGCCTTATGTCGTTTCCAAAGGTTCAATCGCCATTGATGGTACAAGCTTGACCATTAACACCCTACGTGACGATGATTCTGGCACTCACCTTTCTTTCATGTTGATACCCGTAACCTGGGATACGACTCGTTTTGCAGATGTTCAAATTAATGATAAGGTAAACATCGAAGTTGACATGATTGCAAAGCACTTGGAGCGACTGTCGTTGCCTTGGAAAACCACGAATTCAAAACTCTGAAATTTTGTACATTGCTGCTACTTTGCGCATCGTCTTCCGCAAAGGCTTTGACCTGGAGCGAGGTTAAGGCAAAAGCTCTGGAAACAGCGCCTTCGATTATCACAGGTAAGGCTGAAGTGGGATCTGCCGATGCGGCTATTGATCGGGCGAAGGCTGAATTTTTGCCTTCCGTCTCATCAAGCCTCTCAGCGTCTAGACGAATTGATTCTGGCGAAAAAACCTCTAGCAATACCTACGACGCTGGCATTGCACTTGATCAATCCTTATTCTCATTTGGCAAGACAAGAGCACAACTCAATGCCGCAAAATCGGGAAAGCAAGCAGCACTTTCAGAGCTAAAACTCAGCAGTGTCACCCTGCGAGCCAAACTTGCGAAAGCTTGGTCGAAAGTCATCTACCTCCAAGAATTAGCCAAGCTAGGTGAGAAGAACACAGTCAGGCGTGAGGCCAACTTACAGATTGTAAAACTTCGCTATCAAGGAGGCAGGGAAAATAAGGGCTCTGTACTTCGTACTGAGGCTGCAAAACTACAAACCTCTACTGAATCCGAAGAAGCTAAGGCAAATCTTGAAAGTTCCAAAGGTGAACTTTCTGTTCTTATAGGGCAAGACATCGATAGAAAGGAAATTTTTAGCGGCGACATTGAAACGAGGGCCCCAGCCATTCCTGAGCTGAAAAATCATCCGCACCTTGAAGCTTTATTAGCCAAACAAAAGCAAGCTGATGCGACTCTTGTAGAATCAAGACGAAAATATTTTCCGGACCTATCACTATCGGCATCTGCCAACAAATCCGCGACTCCGAACCTTCCACTCAAAGACCCCATTTATCAGGCAGAAGTCACACTAAAGATTCCGGTGTTTAACCCATCAACATCGGCTGACGTGTCTGCAGCTCTTGCCAAAAGCAAGACGACCAGTATTGCTTTGGCCGAGGCCTCAGCCACGCAAAAGCAAAAGGCCCTATCAACTGCGTCGGCATTCAGCTTTGCACGTCAAAAGCTAGAGGTTGCCCGAAAGATTTTTGAAGCGACAAAACTTCAGGCCGAGGTTTCACGTCAGAGATACACGCTTGGCATGATGTCATTTCAAGATTGGGATAGCTACGAGTCAGACCTGATGCGATCGGAAGGCGAGGTTCTTAGAGCCAAATATAATTTATCAGATGCGCATGCTGATTACTTAGAAGCCATCGGTATAGCTTTGGAGGAGGGACCGTGAAGCCTACAAGAACAAAGTTGTGGGTCGTACTTTTTTTGATCGTAGTAACCGCTATTGGGTCCTACGTTTACATTGCAAAAAACAGAAAGCCTGAGATCACTTATAAAGAGCACACCATCCGGCGAGACGATTTGGAAATCTCCGTGCAGGCGACCGGCGCCATTCAGCCTGAAAATCGATTGGTTGTAAAACCGCAGATTGCCGGACGCGTCGACGAGATTCTTGTTCAAGAGGGGCAGAAGGTTCGTGCAGGTCAGCTACTTGCCCGTATGAGTTCCAACGATCGCGCCGCACTTATCGATATGGCACGGTCAGCAGGAAGCGAGGAACAAAAACGCTGGGAAGACATATATAAACCAAGCCCGGTCATTGCGCCATTAGGCGGCATTGTCATCTCGAAGCAAGTGGAGCGCGGACAAACGGTAGGAACTGGCGATACGGTATTCGTTATCTCGGATCGTTTGATAGTCTTGGCACAGGTGGATGAAACTGATCTTGGGAAAATATCTTTAGGTCAAGCGGTTGAAATACGTGTTGACGCCTATAGCGATCAAATGGTGACAGGTAAAGTTATTCGTATCGCCTTCGAATCAAAACAAGTCAATAACGTCACAATTTATGAAATCCGCATCCTACCTGACGACGTTCCATCTTTTATGCGTTCTGGCATGACGACCAGCGTCAAATTTATTCAAGATAAAAAACAAAACGTTATTTTAGCACCCGCGTCATTTTTGAAGTCAAAACAGGACGCGAAGGGCGGTCAATCTGGGATCATCAAGTCGGGAGATGAGGCATTGACCCTTGTGAAGGCTAGCAACCCCAAAGCACCCCCTGAGGAGCGCGTTGTGACCGTTGGAGCAACGAATGGTAAGTTCTTAGAAATTGCGTCAGGCCTTAGTGAGGGCGATATCATTTTACAACCACAGGCAAGCAACACAGCTGAAGAAGCGTCCTCGAATCCGTTTAGCCCAATGCGCCCTCCCAAGGGACGAAAGAAGTAACAAAGGCAAAAACTGATGAGTGTTTCTTCTGTCGTCAAGATGAGTCGGATATCTAAAGTCTTTCGCATGGGAGACTCCGAGCTGCGCGCGCTTGATAACGTCGACCTGACGATCGATGCCGGGGACTTTGTGGCGATCGTTGGGCCCTCAGGCTCTGGAAAGTCCACGCTCATGAACATGATCGGACTATTGGACACACCAGACAGTGGAGACGTTGTTATTGCGGACCAAAGTATCAAGGGTCTTGACGATGACACTTTAAGTGTTCTTAGATCGCGCACTATTGGATTCGTTTTTCAGCAATTTAATCTCTTGGCCAGGACATCTGCTGCTGAAAATGTTGGACTCCCCATGCTTTATAGTGGAGCTCCATACGATAAAAACTGGGCTGAAAAAGTTTTATCTGCCGTCGGACTTAGCGATCGAATTGATCATACGCCTTCACAACTGTCGGGAGGTCAGCAGCAAAGGGTTGCGATTGCCAGAGCTCTGGTAAACAAGCCCATGATAATCCTCGCTGATGAACCGACGGGAAATTTAGACAGTCAAAGCGAACGAGATATTCTTGACATTCTTGTCCAATTAAATCAGGCCGGCATAACGGTGGTCATCGTCACACACGAACTTGAAGTGACGCAAGTTGCTAAACGTGTCATTCGTATGCGCGATGGCAAAATCGTTTCAGATGAGCGGCAATCGCCCAAGTATCTAGACGGCATGAAAGCCACTAGCGCAGATAACACGACAAAAATCAGACTTTATGACACCGCCACTCCCGAGCCAGAGCAAGGGCTGGCCATGAAAATACGAAAGGCTAAAAGCTACTCGTCAGAAGCATTACGATCAGTTACATCAAACAAAATTCGCTCATTTTTATCCATCCTCGGCATCATGATTGGCGTGGCCGCCGTGATCGCGATGCTTGGTCTTGGTGCCGGTGCAAAAAAATCCATGGAAAATGAACTTTCTGGTCTCGGCTCAAATCTTTTAGTGTTGTGGGCAGGTTCCAGTCGCACGGGCCTTCCCGGAGGCGGAAACCCAGTGCGACTATTTCCAGATGACGTCGAGGCGCTAAAGACAGAGCTAACCAACGTCACCGGGATTGCTCCGACGGTTAACGGCAAGGCAATGATCCAGTTTGAGGAAAAAACCTGGAATACAAGCCTGACGGGATCCTCCACCGCATTTGCAAGTCTAAGGTCTGTGCAACCAGATATTGGTAGAAATTTCACACCAGAAGAAGAAACGTCTCGCGCCCGCGTTGTCATGATTGGACGGACTATCGCTAAAAATCTTTTTGGAGATAAGGACCCCATTGGAGCAGAGATTCGCATAAACCGAATTTACTTTCAGGTGATTGGTCTACTACCTGCTAAAGGCTCGAATGGCTGGCAGGACCGTGATGACATGGTGGTCATGCCACTTGAGACCGCCATGCGCCGCGTGTTGGGGTATGAGACAGTTCACTCTGTCGATATTCAAGTGGATAAGCCTGAGAACATGCCGATTGTCGAAAAACAAATTAAGTCGATCATTCAGCAAAGGAAACGACTTTCGGACGAAAAAGTCGATGATGCCATCACGGTCCGCAATATGGCTGACATTCAGGCTGCAATTTCATCGACTAACAAGATTATGTCATTACTTCTTAGCATCATCGCCAGCATCTCACTGCTCGTTGGTGGAATTGGCGTTATGAACATTATGCTGGTGTCGGTCACTGAGCGCACAAGAGAGATTGGACTGAGGAAAGCGCTTGGCGCTACAAGGCAGGACATCCTAAGCCAGTTTTTGTTTGAGGCAGCTCTGCTTGGTATCATTGGCGGCGCACTAGGAGTAAGCCTAGGCTGGGGCTCAGCTAAAATAACAGCGGCATTCACCAATTGGCCATTTGAAATTTCACCGGCTGTTGTTGGATTCGTAGCAGGCACGACCGCGTTCGTAGGAATCATCTTCGGATTTTGGCCCGCTAAGAAGGCGGCTGCACTACAACCCATTCAAGCGCTTAAGCATGAGTGACAAAAGAGTTTCGTTTAGAATTTATACTCACAAAACGCTGGCTGTTCAATTTTTGCAGAGATCTGAACTTTCTCCAGAATCTTTAAGACAGCATTCATAGTCACAAGCATTTCTTTAAATTCTGCTGGATTATAAGTTGAGACTTCCTTTGAACACATCGTCCTCGCTAGTTTTGTGGATTTTTCTGCAACCTCGGCATCGGCTGTTACAGGACGCTCGATATTTAGGCGCTCCCAGCGCGAGCGAAACAGTCGCATCTGCTCCAACTGGGTATTCCATCTAAAGGCGCAATCTTGAGAGTTCTTGCACGGCTTGATCACCGCTATCGCATCATCCATATAGGTACAAAATTTTTTTCCCAGGTCTGACGTGCAGGTGATCCAATTAGACTCCCTCGTCAGCTCTTCATGTTTAACAGACGTCTCAATGAGGCTAGGTGACTTACATAAAGCGATTTTTGCAACTTGAGCTTTGAGATCGTTGCTACACTCGGCGAACGCATTCGGTCCGTACTTCACCGTCGCCTTAACCGAGCCCTTCAACACATCTGTGTCGCCGCAAATCCAATCTCCGTTGCACTGAACCTGATATTTTTCAGAGATGATGACATCATTAAGCTTTGAGTCGTCTTGGGACGTCTTGCAGGAGGTCAGATGCATCACCAGAGTCATACAAATTGACCATATCTTGAGATTCGTTGTCGCCATGACTGCCCCCCTCTGACTTAAGATGATGTCAGCTTCTATTATGCCTTATGTGGGAACTATTCGTAGGCCCCATGAACCTCTATTAAAAGGGGAGGCCTTTGATTTTAATCTAAGTACCTGTATTTAATATAAAATCACTCTGGGCGGGCCACCCCATGGCGATCATTTTTATTAAAATCATTGCTTTTTACTTAATCTCAGTTCATAAGGAGCCACCATCAAAGGCTGAGAGATCGTGCAGTTACGGTGGATTTGTTGCTCTTTGAACTGACTGCATTTTTTCGGCGCCGGCTAGTCCCACGAGGCTAGTGGCAAGATCGTAACCGGAGCGTAAGCTATGGATAAAAGTATCACCCGCGTCGTTGAAGCTATCGAAACCATCCGCAAAGGCGGAATGGTCATTATGGTCGATGATGAAGACCGTGAAAACGAAGGCGACATTGTCTTTGCAGCAGAACACTCAACTCCAGAAAAAATAAACTTTATGGCAAAAGAGGCCCGCGGCCTTATCTGTTTGCCACTCGCTCCCGAACTTGTTGATCAATTGAAGCTTCCTCTCATGGATGATGTTTCAAAATCAACGAGTGGCCACAAAACCGCATTCACCGTTAGCATTGAAGCTTGCTTTGGTGTGACCACTGGAATCTCAGCTGCAGATCGCTCTCACACAGTTAAAGTCGCCGTGGCTGATGGTGCAAAGCCTGAAGACTTGGTGGTTCCTGGACATATTTTCCCGCTAAGGGCTAAAAAAGGTGGCGTCCTAGAACGCTCAGGTCACACCGAAGGATCGGTTGATCTTGCCAAGCTAGCTGGTTGTAAGCCAGCAGCTGTAATTTGCGAGATCATGAATGATGATGGTTCAATGGCTAGAATGCCGGATCTCGAAAATTTTGCCGCAAAACATAAACTACCGATCGTCACTATTGACGATCTGATTGCCTACAGACTCGTGCGTGACAGCCTCGTGAAAGTGGTTGATCAAGGAGTCATTGAAACACGGTCTGGAACGTTTGAAGCGATACTATTCGAATCTCTTTTGGATAAGTCACAGCATCTTGCTCTTGTTAAAGGGAAAGAATTCTTTGATGACTCGATCGTGGATGTGCGTGTTCATCGACAAAAGCCATTTCTTGATGTCTTTGGAAGAGGCTTAAAAAACAAGCTTGATCTCGTCCAGTACGGCTTTGACATGCTACAGCAGTCCAAATCCGCAGTCGTAGTCTACCTTAGCTATGCATCGTCACAGGCTGCCTTTCCGGATTTCAAAGATGTTTCGACCATCACGTCATCGGATGAACAAAAAGTTACTGCTATGGACTCCAGACTCTTGGGGATTGGCGCGCAAATTATCAGATCCCTCGGCATCCAGCGCATGCGCACGCACGTCTCACAACCACGAACACTCAAAGGCCTCGCCGGATTTGGACTTGAGGTTGTGGATAACGTGTTAATTCAAACTCAAACTCAATCTTGAATCGAGTCAAAAGGAGAACTTACTCATGACAAAAAACAACTCAAAGGCGTCCCGTTCAAAGAAATTTTTGATCGTTGTTGCTCGCTTCAATGAAATGATTACGCGTTGCTTACTGGCAGGTGCAGAGGAAACATTTAAAGACGCTGGCCTCGACGACCAGGTTGAGATTGTTTGGGTTCCAGGCTGCTTTGAGATTCCGGTCGTGGCTGCCAAAGCAGCAAGATCTGGAGACTATGCTGCAATTGTAACCTTGGGCGCAGTCATTAAAGGAGAAACTCCGCACTTTGATTTTGTTGCCGGAGAATGCGCCCGCGGCGTCATGAATGTCGGTCTTGAGACCAGCGTACCGGTTATTTTTGGAGTCCTCACGACAAACACCGTCGAGCAGGCACTCAATCGCAGTGGAATCAAATATGGCAATAAAGGTCGTGACGCTGCCTCTGCGGCCATTGAAATGTCGTCGCTCATGGCAAAGATTTAAAAGAGCTCAAACCAAGGAGATTTCACCGTGACGACGACCAATCCCAATACAACGGCCCGTGACTTCGCCGTGCAGTTTCTATATCAGTGCGAAGCTGACAAGCTTTTTTATTTCTCAGACGAGCATTTTGAAAACTTTGTACAGTATTTTAAAGTAGAGCCTACTTTTAAGGACTATCTAAACACCTTGGTCAAGGGTGTTCTATCAAATATCAATAAACTCGATGAAATCATCGCAGGACACAGCAAAAACTGGAAAATATCCAGGATGGCCAGCACAGATAGGGTCGTTCTTCGCATGGCAACCTTTGAAATTCTTGAGAAAATGGCCCCAGATAAGGTAATCTTGAATGAGGCTATCGAGCTTTCAAAACGGTATGGAACTGAGCACTCAAGCGCCTTTGTAAATGGGATTCTTGATGCCGTTGTCGCCGACCTGAGGCGACCAACCTAAAAGGTATACCGCTCGAAATCTTGAAGCCCTCACTAGCCACGGGAGGCCTCATGACGACCATTCACGTCGATCCTCAGATTCAAAACCTTCAATCAGCACCAAATTCTGAAGAACCATCTGCGTCTCACTTAGGCCAAAAGGGAATTATCATCTCTCTTGCAGTCAACGATCGTGACATCTCAGAACATCTTGTGGTGACATTTGCCAAATCTGGCGCCGTAGCATGCCCCGAGATGCTTGAGGAGACCTCCACCTCCAGGCTTCTCTACGAACTAGAACTTAAGGGACAGAGTGTTTTAGAACCATCTTTGATGGGCATAGCGACAGAGGAGGGGCAGGCCAGACGAGTTTTTGTCACCCCTTGCCCAGGCGACAACTTCAGAGACTATGCTGTTTGGGTTGGCATGGTGACAGAAACTGTTTCTAATCTCAAAGTCCGTAAAGTCGCCCTTTACCCATGCCCTGGAGCGCTCAGCGATGAAAACTCATTTGAACTTACCAGCCAATTAGTACGAGCCTTGATCGAGGCCAACGCTGCCGATGAGGTCGCCTTGATCGTCGGTCGCTATAATTATAATAAACTGCTAAACATGGCTTTAGAGCTTAAAAGTGAGCTCAAAACAGCAAATAACTCCATCCATGTGATTCACTGAGACGAGACCTTATTAGTACGCTGACTCCAAGATCGACTGCTAAAAGCTCCATTTTTTCCGGCCGCCTTAAGCGTAAGATTTTTAGCCGAATTTGGTGGATATTTCATCCTATCAGCATCTTCGTAGCCGTCCAGATTCTGTGGACCGCAGTGGTTACACTTTGGGTTATCTGGTTCATCGGTCGTCGTCGTGAAATTGAAAAACTTGCCTCACAGCTTAGCCCGTCACTTCTTCCAACCGACGATACAAGCGTTGTCGCACTGATCGTGGTTGGCATCGTTCTACTCTCAATGATTGGTGCAGGAACGATCTTGCTTTTCGTATGGGGCCAACGTCAGACATCACTCATCCAACAGCAAAGACACTTTGTTTCAAGCGTGACCCACGAACTTAGAACTCCTTTGGCCAGTATTCATCTAGCCTACGAAACACTCACTAAACGCGCGCTGCCCGAGGAGACCCAAAAAAAACTCCTTTCAATGAGCATCGTCGATATCGAGCGTCTCATTCGCCTGGTCAATCAAATCCTCATCTCGTCAAGGCTTGATCGCGGGCTTTCGATGTTTAATGACGATATTCGCACAATCGACATAGCAAAAGCTATTAATGCGGTACTTGAGACGCTGAATCATCTTGATCCAAATCTCAAGGATCGAGTCAGAGTTAGCTGTCCTGAAGGATCGACGTGGTACGGCAGCCAAAATGCACTCAATATGGTTTTGGGAAATCTTCTCGAAAACGCCATCAAATACTCACCTAGCAAAGGGGTCGTCGAGGTTTCCATAGACAAAAAATTGGATCACATGGACGTGATTGTTAAAGACTTTGGTCTAGGTTTATCAAAGCGGGACAAAAAACGGATTTTTAAAATGTTTTACCGAAGTGACAACGCCACCTCGCGTGCAATTCCTGGTACCGGCCTTGGACTTTTTATTGTAAAAACGACCATGGAACAGATTGGCGGTCACATTTCTGTCTCAAGCTCCGGCCAGGGCGAAGGTTCTACATTCATTGCGAGCTTTCCTGCATGACAAACCCAGGACATCATGAAAAATTACTCCTCGTCGAAGACGAGCCGCATCTAGCTTTTACTCTCAAATTAAATTTGGAAGCAGAAGGTTTTGAAGTTACGCACGCTGCAGATGGCGCTCAAGCCGTACAAGACTTTGCCACCAAAGGTCCATTCCAAGGCGTGATCTTGGACGTGATGCTGCCAGAAATGGATGGATTTCAGGTCGCAAGGTCCATTAGGCATCACGATCCGAAGATCGGAATTCTTATGCTGACCGCTAGAACAGGGGAAGACGATAGACTCCAAGGATTTGAGGCCGGGGTTGACGATTACATTTCAAAGCCCTTTCACCTGAAGGAACTATTGGCGCGCGTTCGCCGCATGACCGAGCGCGCAGCGCTTTACACCAAAGAAGAAGAAAAAAATAAGGATTCACCACGATTTTCTATCGGAAATCTCGAATTAGACTGTGGTCAATTAACACTTAAGACCAAGTCTGGGGTCGTTCCAGTCACCAAGCTTGAGTCTGATTTTTTAAAAGAATTAATGATCAATCCTGGCAAAGTCGTCAGCCGAGAGCATTTACTAGAAAAAGTCTGGGGTATGCGAGCAACGACTGAGACCAGAACGATTGATAATTTTGTCGTGCGACTACGTAAAATGATTGAACAAGATCCAAAAGATCCGAAAATTCTGATCAGCGTTAGAGGTCGCGGCTATAAATTAAATCCACACTAATTTACTCCATCAGGACTTGTTATGTTCATCGATTTTGAAAAATGGCATGGTGCGAAAAATGACTTCATTGTCACTTGGATTCTCACACCAGATAAAGACATGCTAGTACCAACCCTCTCGAGACTGGCACCTAAACTTTGTTCTAGAGATGGCTCCGGAATCGCAGCTGATGGCATTTTGGTACTTGTTTCAAAGTCTAGAAAAGACCCACACCCCGAAGAGCTTGTGATTATTAATGCAGATGGAAGCCTCGCAAAAAACTGCGGCAATGGTCTTCGCTGTGCGGCCATGAGTGCAAGAAGACGAGCTCACCGCGAGGGAGTTTTAGACTTTGACGGCGTCACTATGACCGTTCAAGGAACAGGAATTGACTGTCGATTTATGGGCCATGAGTCTAATCCATTCGTTGCAGTTGCTATGCCGATTCCTGTTGTCGGCCAATCAAATACATGGACTAGCGAAGTCACTGGCGCCGTGAGGTCTCTGCAATCGGCAAATCCAGACCTCAAAGGAGATGTTGAAACCGTAAGCCTTGGCAATCCTCACGTTGTTATCACGGTTGAAGACGCCACTGCTGATTTGGCAAAAATCGCAGGCAAACCTTTGCAAACGGTTCGCGGCGGAGACGGTATCAATGTTCACGTTGCGTCATCGCTTGAAATAACCGACAAGGATCGGCAGCAAGCAAGAAAAGATCTCGGTGAGGAATTAGGAGAATTATTTCAGGTGTTCCCCTGGGAGCGCGGAGTCGGACCCACCCAAGCTTGTGGGACCGGCGCATGCGCCGTAGGCGTTGCAGCTCTTGCCACTGGATTGGCCGAGCGATCATTATGGATTGGAATTGAGATGCCGGGAGGACGACTTTACGCAAAGCAAGATAGCGAAGATGATATCGTTACACTTGCTGGCCCAGCTACTTTTGTATTCGCTGGGACTATTGAAATCTGACATCACCGACATTGAACGCTTGAACTCGCATGTGGCCCAGAAAATGGGAACGAAGCCGTCAAGGGATTTGATTGCATGGTCCGCATAAGTCCCGCTATGAAGTAAACTCTAGACCGATAGTCTTGCCAATCAGTTGCACCGCGACCCGTGTTGACATCGAGGCCAGTGACTGCCGCCAACTCAACTAAAGGTGGATACGTGTACCGGGTGAGGCTTTTTGAAAAGTTCTTTGCGGGCAAACTCTGTCGCAAAGGATAGCGTTTCAAACCCACGCCTGGTCGGGAGACACCGGTAAATCCGGAATCAGGAAGACCAATATCCATAGCCAAAACAGTTGCCGCTTTTCGGTAAATGGAGCTGGCAGGATCCAAAATTCCAATAGCGCCGGAAATATACGTTTGCAGTACAAACTGTTCGTGAATGGCGATCAAGAGATTACCGTAATAGATCATCTGGGCTCGCGTGACGGGGTCCTTCTCAAAACGTGATTTGTGATAAGCCTCATAGGCCCGCGCAAGGGCATCCTGCCCCCCAGAGTGTCGCGCTCCTTTTGACAAAGCAGGAATTCCTGCTAACAAGCGCTCCCAAACAGCTTCAAAAGGGGCATTGCGGTCCAAGTCGTATTGAAAGGTGTCCATAAACTTTTTCAGTCTGGTCTCATCATACACGGCGTCGCAGCCAAGCATGCGAATGTAGCGATCAGTTGCGCCCATAATTTCTTCGGCAACTCGCTGGTTTCCTCCAGCCAGTGACTGCTGAACGATCTTATCCACTGTTTTGATGAGGTCGCGGTCTTTTCTTAAGTTTTCGATATATGGGGCCCGTACGCCATCTGGAAGCCATGCCAAAGATTGTTCCATGTAGTCAAAAAGAAAATCTTTGGTCGCCGTTACAACCTGAAGATCAGTGCCATCCATTGACTCCCCAGCGCGCATTGAGCCCCAAATGCCAAAGTGAAGCCAGTTGGCCTGAAAATCAAAACCTGGTTCATGACGCGATAAAATCTGGTTTAGCGCTTGCCCGCCGTAATAATAATTTTGAGTGATTTTACGATTTCGGAAAATTGCGTCGGACGGCCCTTCAATGGGATAAAACTGTGGCTCAATTTTTACAGACGAAGACGCGAAGTCGTCTTTCAACCCTGAACCAGAGGGGCTACTCGACTTACAGCTTACAAGGCAGATCATGCTAATAACAAAAACACCTTTGAGACCGTCACGAATAGACATCTTCATCATGGGGCAACACTCCAAATGGGTAGGTCTTTGGGCACAGCTAGAAGGCGTGGCTCGATGCCACTATTGTATCAAGGCCTGGGGCCAAATACCCAGAATCTATTGGCGGATCGGCCAATTTTGAAGTTGGCCAATTGGCTCAAATTTAGTCCTTTTCGGGACTTATAAAATTGCCTAAAAAACCATCAAAGTCCCGGTTGACAAGCCTTTCAGGGCAGCGTAGGAGAGGCTCGTAGCGAGCGTTTAAACCGTCAAAAACACACCAAAAGAGGCCATCCATGAAAACGTTACTGACCCTTGTCTCCACCGCACTTCTAACCACCCAAGCTCTTGCCGCTGACCCGGTCACCAAGATTGCTGGTTTTCAATGTCATCCACGTGGCAGTGAAGCCAACTACATGGTCTGGACAGAGCAAGCCGGGGACAAACAAATTGTAACAGTTGGCACGCTTGGCCAAACCGGTGTTGAAAGTATTGAAAAATTTATTTCCGATCGTATTCACCTGGACGACATCGTCACCTTCACATCAAAGGATGAAACTTTGAAAGTTGCCATCTCCAATGATTACGACGGTGAATTCTTTGCAGGTGACATGGTTTTCGTTAGAAATAATGTTGAAGTCATCCAAGAACTTGCTTGCGAAGAGTACGTGATCAAAGCTGATTGATCAGCTAGGTAAGATAACCCCCAAAGCGGCCACTTGAGGTCATGGGGCGGTTTAAATTAAGGCTTCGGCCAGCAGATTTACCGGTTGCGAATGTTCCCGAATCAAAACGTCCCCCGCCCCAAGATTTTTTGGACAGGCGGGGGTATTTTTTTTCGACGAATTCATCCAAGTGACTGCGTTCGATCTTCATTAATGACCTTAGCTCAGTCGTAGCAACACTGATATTTTGGGCGACCTTAGCCTCAACAGAGCCCGCGTTAGCAAGCTTTTCGTCAAAGCCGCTTAAGACACCCATTTGATAGCTGCGACGAAGACTGCCTGCACACCCGCTAGATTTCTTATGCGCCTTCCACAGGCTTTCAATTTGCTGATTAAGAAAGAAATAAACAAATTCTGCCATGAGAATATTTTCGCGACGGCCAAGAATTTCGGCTGCTTTATAGCGCTGGCAGTCTTTGGCATTATAGAGATGTGTATGAATCACTTTCACGTTGAAGTGGTCATTGAGGATGGACAGTATCTTCGCCTCAGTTGGGTCAGTTTTTTTCTTATTTTTTGTGAGGTAGAGACTATCCATAACGTCATCAAACAAGGATTGTTTGATGCGGTCGAGATTATGCTTAGCGTAAAGCTCACGGACTTTCTCCATCGCAAGCAACGATTCATGCTCATTACTAGAACTGGCTAAAGACAGTAGTTTTTCTACCTTTTCAAGAAGCCGTGCGTCATCTTGGGTCAAAACGCGCTCTCTGATTGTCGGAATCTCACGAGGAATGTCTCCCGTTGCCTTCGCTGCCCATGTCGCGACACCAAGCCTACGGCAGGCATCCTTGAAAACATCGCCGTGTGGCTTAAAGCCTGCGTCCGGCACACACTCGGAAACATACTGATGCGCCATCTCATGCTTTAGGACTTCGAGCACCACGTCCCACGAATGTTCACGAATTAATTTTTCACTAAGGGTAATTGTGCGAAGAAAGGAATCCCATTGCCCCCAATTGGACGACATGTCAGCAATACGAATAACGACCGGTCGCAAAGCTACTCGGTGATACCAGGCAATCTCCTTATGTTCTTTGTATAGCTGAGCTATCCAAAGTCTTGTCATTTGCTCAGACACATCAGAGATCTGCACAATACTTATATCCTCTTGTTGACGGTCTTTGCGACTGCCTCTGCCATGAGTTCGTCCATACGCTTAGCGATTCTTGCGTGAAACTCATTTACACGCTTGGTCATCTCTTCCGGGCTGTCTGACTTTTTGGGTGGATAGAGGGGTTCGCTCACCAAATGCGTCAAAAGAACAGGCTTTGGAATTGGCGAATAGCCAAACCCTTTGGCAAAGAATAGTGGCACTTTCAAAGTCTTATAAGCCCAAGCCGTCAAATGACTTGGTGCAATATCGTAAATATCATCGGCCGCAGGACAAGCAGCGAGGACAATCGGCACGCCAGACTCAATGGAAAGCTTCGCAAAGCCTTTACGACGACTCCACATAACTTTGTACTTCTCGCGAGACGGCCTGAGAGCCTCGCGCATACCACCCGGAGCAATGACAATGATCTCACCGCTTTTAAGTAAATTGACCGCGTTTTCCTGGGAGCCTTCTCGGCTACCCAGTGATTCCATGATCGCTCCCAGACCAGGAACTTTGAAAAAAAGCCGATCAATCAGTGCACGAGGTATACGGTTTGAGTATTCGTAGATAGCAGCCATTAATAGGGCGATATCGTAGCTCGCAAGACTGTGGTTGGCAGCCAAGATCATCCCACCCTCAGGCAACTTATCAAGTCCGAGGGCCGTATGATGGTGATAGGCGCGAACACCAGCAATAAAGGGAGCCAACTTGATTAACAAGTCTGTATTCATTGCATCTGTCGCCGCGGATTGCTGTGTCATATTTAGTACCATGTTGGATCAAAGCTTAGGTCACTGATAAAGTTATGGCCCTCTATGCTTGGATGGAAACAGTCCAAGGGCGAGATCATCGAGTCATCAAAAGCAGCTTTTGCGATTTCCGGAACAAAACGCACGTTGATTGAATATTGCGCGGCTATAGCGCCAATAGTCTGGTTAAGGTGTTCGAATCTTGCCGTAAAATCTTGGCGTTGCTGTGGTGTGCGATCAGCCGCCAAAATTGGTTTACAAACACCCATCGTGTCCCACTTTGCCTGGCAGCCAGAACGTTTTAGGCCGAGTTCATACATCAACGGAATAGATGGGACCGGAAGTAAAACAATTTTGATTTTGGGATTAGCCTCAATCAAGCGATCAATGACTTGGGTCAGATGTTGTTTGTAGGATTCAAGCTTCGGTAGGTAGTCTTCATACCATGTGCAAACGTCGTTAGCACCGATAGCGATGGTGACATAGTCTGGTTTTGATTTTAAAAGCCTGGCCGCTTGCCTTTGAAGTTGTCTGACTTCAGCGCCGACAAACGCTTCGTTCACAACAACCAGGTCGCGACCAACCAGTTGATTTTTGAGTCGTCTGGCATGACTTTCAACTAAACCTTGAGGATCAAGACCCCCGGCCCAGCTAAGCTCTCGGTTGTCGCCGTATCGCCATGCATTAAAACCGGCCGAAATAGAGTCTCCAAGTGATCCCATGATGTAAGGCTTTTCGTCCTCAGAACGTGCCTGTTGCGGCAGCCAAGTTACCGAAGTTATGAGAAAAATTAACAGCAGACGATAAAACAACGGACGTCTCCAGAGAGCCTTTATCAAAATTCGCCAAACAGCAAAGAAGTGTAGCCTAAAATCACCTCCATGGTAAACACAATGGTTGAGTAAAAAACACGCTCCAAAACAGCGTCATTGTGAAGTTTATAGATTTAAATTCGGGTGCTTACTGCCGTGAAAGAATCCAGTTGGAGTGAAGAAACAAGGCGCCTTGGTCTGCCTATCGATGAGCAGGCCGTGGGGCGACGCCTTGACGAATATCTGGCCGGAAAGTTTCCCTTCTTCAGTCGGGCGGCCTGGCAGCGTGAAATCTTCAATGGCGTCGTTCTTGTCAATGGCAACAAAGCACGCAAACCCTCCCAAAGGCTGCAAATGGGTGACGAACTGAGACGTCTTCACCCCTTTGAAGAAGAGCCTGAGGTCGATACTAATATGCGCATTCTCTGGTGTGATGGTGAACTGGCCGCAGTGGTTAAACCGGCTGGCCTTCCGATGCATGAGGCTGGCTACTACCGCAGGCGAACCGTGGCCGGAGTCTTACCAGAGGTTTTAGGGGCGGGCTGGACTCCAGTTCACCGCCTAGACCGAGAGACAAGTGGGCTACTTTTGTGCGCACGACAACCTGCTGTTCGCGCTAGACTCACAGATATGTGGACTCATAAGCAGGTTCGAAAAACCTACCTTGCTGTTGCCTCAGGGCATCCCGAGCAAGACATCTGGGACGTAAATCTTGCGATCAAGTCTGAACGTTACGAGCGGACAAACCGCTCAGAAATATCAGAGCTGGGAGATGCCGCATCAACCGTTTTCAGAGTCCTTGGTCGTGGCAAAACGGCAACTCTTCTTGAAGCTAAACCGCTCACCGGTCGTACAAATCAGATAAGAGTCCATGTGGCTGCAGCTGGTCATCCACTGATTGGCGACAAAGTTTACGGTGCTGATCCATCAATTCTTGAGCTTTATAGAAAAGAGGGAAACTCTGCGCGGGTTAAAGAACTTGCTGGATTTCCTCGCCATGCGCTTCATGCCTGGAAGCTTAATTTTATACATCCTCTCACTGGAAAAGATGTTCAGCTCGAATGCCCACTTTCCGATGATTTGGTGACCCTGTGTCACCATGAAGGTATCCTGATCGCAGGATCCAGTCATAACGCTTAAGTTGCATCGCCGGTGGGGTTAAGTTTTGGTAGCAAGGCGACAAGGATCAAAAGACCCAAAGCCGAAAATACGCTCGAAAGCATCAGCGCCTTGGCGAGACCAAATTTTGTAGCGACAAAGCCTGTGATCAAATTTGCTGGGATCGCCACGGTGGCGAGCGTCATCTGAAATGCGCCGTAGCCAAGTCCTCTTTTTTTTGCTGGCAGAAGATCTGCCAAAAGAGCTTTTTCAACGCCGTCCGTTAAACCGTAGAACGCACCGTAAACAGAAAACACGACACCGAAAGTAGCCATCGAAAGAGGCTGCGCCAGGAGCGCGTAAGCTAAAACGTAGACTAGCCATCCGATGATCAAAAATCTTTTGCGTCCGAATTTATCTGACCATTGCCCGACTAGCCATCCAACCACCGAGGCCAAAATATTATAGACAATAAATAAGCTAAGGATCGCCCCGAAATCAAAGCCCATTTCCTTGGCGCGTAGTACAAGGAAGGCATCTGAAGAGTTACCCAAAGCGAAGACTGCTACTGCCGTAAGAAAAGGCCTTATCTCTTTCGGGACGTGCCATGACAAATATGTTTTAGCGTGAGTTACACGTGGCAGGTGGGGAACCCATACCTGCAAAACAATCACAGCCAACCAAGCAAATGGCACAGATGTGAGAAGCATTTTTTGAAATAATTCAGTCGTCATCGATGAGGCGCCAATACCCAGCATGATGGCTAAGGCCAGGCCGGTCACCGCTCCAACAGTATCAAGACTGCGGGCCACGCCAAATGCTCGTCCAACATTTCCACGATGGGAATCATCGGCAATCAAAGCATCTCTTGGAGCCGTCCTCACACCTTTTCCAAAGCGGTCTAAAATGCGTGCTGCCGCGATCAATGGCGCCACACCAGTAAAAAACATCAATGTCCTTCCGAAAGCGGATATCCCGTAGCCCACTGTGACGAGTGGCTTGCGAGAATTCATCCGATCTGACAACCATCCTGACACCGCCGTGACCACGATCGTCACGGTGTCAGCGACCCCTTCGATCAAGCCGAGGATAACTGGACTAAGACCAAGGGTCGTTGTGAAATACAGTGGGAGAGACCTAGTCAAAATCTCTCCAGAGCAATCGTTTAAAAATGAGACGACACCAAGGCGCACGGGTAGGGCAGGCTTTAAATGTTTTGGCGTCTGTTGGTCAGATTGTTCCATGGGATGTCTTTGAAGTAGGTCTAGCAATCAGATGCTGACCCATTATGACAGAAAAACTAACCAAGCTCCTAAAAAACTTCTGAAATCCTAGAACACCGCCTCATCATTACTGTATGATATGACGATCACTTTACTAAGGAACTTTCTATGAATGCTTCTCCGGAAGAACTAGTCGCGACCATCTGCTTTGGGGCTGCGGTATTTCACACGTTTTGCACCAAATTTTTTGCTATCTGGGCCGAAAAGTTTCGGCAAGGCTCGCTAGCAGAGAACTTTCTTCACTATATGGCTGAAGTTGAAGTTGTTTTTGGACTATGGGCCGGAGTGTTTTTTGCCTACTTAAGCCTAAGCCATAACGTCGACTACGCTGTTAAATATCTTGAATCTGTAAACTTCACAGAAGCAACCTTTGTGTTTGTGATCATGACCATGGCTGCCACTAAGCCTGTTATGTCAGCCTGTACTCGGTTATTTTTTGCATTGTCTTCTTTTGCCCCACAGAAGATGCAGACATCGGCGTATTTTCTGTTAACTCTGACCTTAGCTCCTATCCTTGGCTCCTTTATCACCGAACCTGCAGCCATGGTTGTTGCTGCATTGCTGTTAAGACCACTTATTTTTGTTAGAGGCTGTTCGTCAGCCCTGCGCTACGGAACACTCGCTATCTTGTTAGTCAACGTCAGTATTGGCGGTACATTGACCCACTTCGCGGCACCTCCAGTCATCATGGTTGCAAGTAAGTGGAATTGGGATTTGATGTTTATGTTAAAAAACTTTGGATGGAAAAGTGCACTTGCCGTCGGAGTCAATGCGCTTGCATTGTATCTGCTTAACTTTAAGGAACTATCGCGCCTTACTCTTCCACGCTCTAACTATTCGTCTGAACGAATTCCGTTTTGGATGTTTTTAAGTCATGTATTCTTTATCGCACTCGTGGTGAAGTATCACACCAGTGTTGCCTTCTTCTTGCCACTGTTCCTCCTATTCCTTGGCTGGTCTGACGTAACCAAAGAGTACCAAGATCCAATGAAGCTTCGTGAAGCCCTACTGGTTGGATTTTTCCTTGGAGGGCTTGTGACATTGGGGCAACTTCAGCGGTGGTGGATTGCGCCACTCGTTGGCTCACTTGATGCATTTCCACTGTTTATAGGGGCAACACTTCTTACCGGCATAACTGATAATGCCGCCCTGACATATCTGGGTACGCTCGTGCCCGGGTTATCGGACGTATCAAAATATGTTTTAGTTGCTGGCGCTGTTGCGGGAGGCGGACTTACCGTGATCGCCAATGCTCCAAATCCAATTGCAGTCGGCCTCTTAAAAGACGGGTTCGGCGAAGGAAGCATTAACCCTCTAAGGCTTTTCATTGCTGCCGTTCCGCCCACAATTTTAGCCTGCCTTTGCTACTGGTTCCTATGAAAGAACTATTTGCCCGTCTTAAAATTAAAATACTGAAGTGGCTGATTCTATTTGGCGTCATCGCAGCGATCGTTGTTTGGCCGGCTATTGTTTTTTATCCGATGGGTGCACTTCTTTACAAAAACGATCATCCTAAAGATGGTGCTGACGCTATTTGGCTGCTCATGGGGGGAGTCGAGGTTAGGCCTCAAGGAGCAGCCAAGGCCTTACTCGCCAAAGTCTCTGATCGCATTATTTTTATAACGCCCGAAATGAACGCCGTTGAAGAGCAAGGTCTTATTCCCTCAGAGCAATCACTGACGTTAAATATTTTAAAGAGCTACGGTATTGATGACTCCAAAATCTCCGTCATCTCCGATTTTGGACGGGTTTCTTCGACAGCCGAGGAAGCTGTTGCCATGAAGAAACTTCTACTGAGTCTATCTCAAAAACCAGCTCGACTTGTGGTCGTGACGAGCTGGCCGCATTCAGCGCGGGCCGCCTGGACCATCGACAAAGCTCTGACAGATAGCGACATTAAAATTGAGATGTTGCCTATTGATGCCATTCCATACGATAAGTCTAATTGGTGGAAAACAGAGCGTGGCCTCCTATTTGTTTTTGAAGAATACATAAAGTGGGCCAGGTATTTAATAAAGTACGCTGGACGAGACATTTCCTAACCAAGGACAAAGTATGGATCTAAATCTCAAGGGTAAAAAAGCACTTGTCTGCGCCTCCAGTCAGGGACTTGGGCTTGCGGTCGCAAAAGAACTTTTTGCTGAAGGCGCTGAACTTGTCATTTGCGGGCGCGGCGAAAAAAGCCTTAAAGAGGCCGCCGAATCTATTGCAAACTATGCAAAGCGCAGTGATCACCCTCATATAGTGACAGTGGATCTATCAAAACCCTCAGAACTAGGGCCTTTTGCTGAAAAGGTCAGACAGCGTCTTGGTGGCATCGACATTCTAGTCAATAACGTCGGAGGGCCTCCGCCATCTGCCGCCGAGACAACAGGTATTGAGGCCTGGCGCAGCGGCTTTGATCAAATATTTTTAAGTGCCACATTACTCACTCAAAGTATGATCCCTGCCATGAAGGCACAAAAACATGGCCGCATTATAACCATCACATCTCTGTCTGTTTTAGAGCCGATTGATCATCTCGTGGTCTCGACTGCCATGCGAACTGCCGTGACTGCATTTATGAAAACTCTGAGCAAAGAGGTGGCACCCTTTGGCATCACAGCCAACACAGTTCTTCCAGGTGTGATTCACACGGACCGTATTGTTAATCTGCGCAAAGCAAAAGCCGAACGCGATGGCTCAACACTTGCATTCGAGATGGAAAAGACGGCCAAGACAATCCCGATGGGCCGCCTTGGCGAGCCCCATGAGTTAGCCTCACTTGTGGCATTTTTAGCGAGTGAAAAGGCTAGCTTTATCACCGGTGCAAACATTCCTGTCGACGGCGGCATGCGGCATGCCTGGCAGTGAAATGCCGTTCTTAGATTGATCCAAACATCACCGCTGCGCCGGTTCCGTAGACCGAGCCGTAGGCTCTGGTTTTCATGGACCGTCCAGAAACACAGGCGCCGGCTCCCTCAAGAAAGGCAAGCGCTTTAAGCCCCATATCGACTTTCGCTGCCTGAGAGTAGTCTTCTTTCATGTTCTTAACCGCCGACCAGTTGCCTTCATTCAAAGCCGCTAGAAATTTTTTATTCCACTCGTCGTCTTTAGGATCTCTGATGTGATCTTCGCGCCAATCAATCTCGGTCGTAAAATAACGACCAGATAGACCAGACACCACTACAACAGCCGTTACTCCATCCAGAGTTTCTGAGGCTTTTTTTGCGAGACTGCCAATTTTGATTGTTTCTGCATAATCTGAGTAAACGCAGCAGCTATACATGGCCGTTGGCAGATTATCTGGATTGATCAGGCGGTTAGCCACGATGGTACCGGTATCCACAGGAAACCCTTCATAGTCCACAGCCCGCACCTGCAATCCAATGTCTCTTGATTCATCGATAAGCTTTGCTGCAAGAGCAGTATCTGTTTTGAAATTAAAATCAAGCGATGCAAAGTCATACCAATTTTCGTCTACATGTCGTCCCTTGACCTCAGGTCGCATCTGCACTGACTGACCAAGAACTGAGAGCCACTGCGTAGAATAATATAGAATCCGTTTTACGTTTTGACGTTTAAAGTCTTCGGCCAAAACTTTGCATGCAGCTGCAAGCTCAGCATATTGAGAATTAAGCTCTGGCTTTAAAAGATGAGGCAAACCAGGAACCCAAGCATAAATTAATTTTGAGCTCATTTTAAACCTCCCGCCCCTAGATCCCACTCCATGACAGCGTTACCCGTGCCAATGACAGAACCATAGCCGTGAAATTTAGCTGGAATCTTGGGCATACCCATCGCAGCCAGCATCCACGTAAGACTTCCCGCTTTGACCTCAGCAAAAGTTTCTTTCATAAATGCCGGTAGGCATTTGAAGTAGGAGTCCAAATCCCCGCGGCGGAGCATTTCAATAACTTTCATGTCCCATTCATACTGAGACTGTGACATCACATGCTCGCGACTCATGTCTTCAGGCAACTCAGGATTAGGTTCTTTTGCAAAGTGAAGATGCGACAGCGTGCAACTTGCCGCCAAGACGGCACGCCGTCCAGTTTTCTCAATAGCTTTTTGCGTGGCTGCGCCTAGCTTTAAAAATTCCTCTTGGGCGACATCGTCATCGTAAAAATAAGGGCTATTATTTGCTGAGATGGCGACTACGGGAATGTCCCAATCAGGATTCATCATATGCAGGGTGACAATCGTTCCATAATCAACCCGAAATTCGGGATTTTCCATTTTCTTCATAGTAAGCCCCAAGGCCCTGCCTTCGTCATGAATCGCCTTTGATAGATCGCAGTCAACATTCATTGAGAAGTGGTAACGAAACAAATGTGGAAAGATTGGATCCACCGAGAGACCAGACAGCTTTGGCACGCAAAGAACATGATGACCAACCACCGTTTGCCAATGGGGCGAATGAACGATGATGACATCTGGTTTTAACGTCTTCATACTTTTGCGACAGGAGTCATAGGCAAATCGCAATCCCTCCCAACCACCGCGGGATTTGGGTTCATTTTGGGGAGGATTTTCTCCATAAACCAAATGCGGCGGGTGCGGAGCCAGCCAACCACTTAAGATTTTTCCGGAGGATTTTTGAGACGTCGACATAGCTCAAGCCTTTCCAAATCTAAAACGGACTAAGGTCATCTGTGTGACACCTTAATCCGTTAGTTTGGGACGGTAAACTTAAATCTCTCGAGAAAACTGATGGGTTTACTGGCAAATGGTTGGTTTTTGAACCTTTGTGGGGTCTACGCCCTGACTAATACTAGCGTAACTAGTACATAACTGTGTTTTTTCAGTTGAGGTACAGCTTCCCGCAGTTGGGCACTGAGTGTTAATTTTGGCTGCCATGGCTTTCGCGTAGTTTTCGTTCATTTGCCCTTTTAGGGCCTGAGCCTGGTAGGTGCTGTCACTTCCGGTTCCGCCGGCAGACGTCTTAAGGGTGCTAGCCATTTGCTTAAGTTTGGTAAGCTGGGACGTAATAATAGATGTCACTGACGATGGCATGCCAGCAGCCTCAAACGATTGGCTCACCATGATCAGGCCATTTAAAGCCAAGGCAAGTTGCGACTTGGTGTTACTTGTATCGAACGATGCGTCCACAATAGTCTTAAACGAAGATAGTGCGTTGACGAGATCGGTTGCAGACGTGAAATTTGCTGAGCTAATTTTGGTCGAAACAGTCTGAACACCGGTGTAACCGGAATTACTTGCAACACCATCGATCAAAACACCCTGCTGAAATACCAAAGCTTCAATCAAGTGCAGAAGGGCAAATGAGATATGGACCTTGGCACCATTGTAGGCGGTGCTTGTCTGATCTGGGCAAATGGTTGTGCTTGTATGACGCTCATCAATAGACTGTGACAACACGAGACTACGGCTCACAAAAGGACAAAGCTTACGAATACCCTTATCAAGAGCGCCAAGTGTCTTAACATTGGCCCTTAGTGTATCGTTTACTTCACTTGGAACATACACCTTGGTAATTCCAACAGAGTTTAAGCCAGGAAATGACTGCTCAGCACCAAGTGCTGCCTTATCGGCATCCGTTAAATTAAGTAGAAGACAACTGAGCTGACCAAGCGGGTTTGAAGAACTTGTTCCACCAGATGATGAGGACGAAGAACATGTTGAGCTTGTCGTAGACCCTGAACTTGATCCCGATAAAGTCGAAAGCTTTCGAACGACCTGGAAGATATCAATACCGGCTTGGCTTAAGTAAATATTGCCAAGAAGCACCCCAGCATCACCATTATTACTTGAGCGCGCGTACGCCTTATTGGCTAGCTCTTCGGCCAGGCTAAAGTCACCTTCGTCATAAGCTAGCTGCGCCCGTTGAAGGAGAGCCGCATAGGAGTCATCGGTCGAGCCAAACAGTTTATTTACGTTGGCAGTACCACAGCTTTGCATAGATGCCGCCAGGCCCGCTGTCACTATGATGAGTATTAGATTTTTTAAACGATTCATTGAAATCTCCTTCAACACAAGTCCAGACTAGTCTGCGTAATAAATGATTTTTTCGTCTTCATCAGTTACGTGATATTTTTCACGAAGAATCTTTCGAGCGTAAGACTTACTCTCTTTAATCATGTGAATCTCGTTGGCTAGATGCTCGTTTTCTGCCTTGAGCGCAGCCACGGCTTCTTCAAGAATGTATTTTGATTTTGCGAGAGAGAAGTAGCGTGCAATAGATGTTTCGCCGCGAAGAATGCCAATTGCGATGACGACCGTGGCAAAACAATAAAGAAATCCCGCACCTCGCTCTAATAGGAGGTTGGCGACACCTGTCTGTTTAGTCCTCCGCCGGGAGACCAAAGTTCACCTCAAGTGCATGGCATGACTCTTTTGGATACTTTAATTATAGCATTCGACGGCCTAGAACTCCTCAGAGCTAGGCGATAAATGGTGAGCTTCAACGCGGCGAAGACCAATGTCTTTAAAGCGGACCAAAATTTTTGGCCGACCAAAATTAGTTTCAATTTGCTCAACTGTTCCAGGACCATAGGTAGGGTGATGAACGCTGGATCCCGGTTCAATTAAACCCGAAGAATCTCCTTCTTCATCAGCATAATCATAGTATTGGCCGTCATCGTCTTGATTAGCGCGCGGCTTTTCCGAGGGACTATCGCTCAGGGGATCATGACCACCTGGAGGTGTCAAAACATTGACGAAACTTGGGGGTATTTCCTTTAAAAACCTTGAGACGTCATTAGCCTGGGTCTGACCGTACGTTCGACGCATATAGGCCGCCGAAAGGGACAACTTCTTTTTGGCTCTCGTCATTCCGACATATAAAAGTCGTCGTTCTTCTTCCAACGAGTGCGCGTCGTCGCTACTGTTAAAGTGTGGAAGAAGACCGTCTTCCAAGCCCACAAGAAACACACGGTCAAACTCAAGACCTTTTGCCATGTGAAGGGTCATCATATTTACACCTGATGCGTCACCCTCGACATCACTGGCTAGCATCGTAGCCTGTAGCCAGTCAGATAGTGTGGCTCCAGGGTTTGAGTCAACATACTCGGCAATGGCTGTTGCAAGTTCCATGACGTTGTCTTGCTTGTCTTCAGATTGATCAGGATATTTTTTGGCAAGATATGGAAAATACTGAATGGACTCAATCAGGCCTTCCAAAAATTCTGGAAGCGGCGATGCGGCAAGACTTTGTTTTAGCCGCTCAATCAGATCAATAAAAACCGCAAGCTTTGTGGAAAGCCTGGGCACACCCTCGCCGGCAATCTCTCGAGCCGCTTCGTAAGCAGAGACACCCTTTTCACGCCCTCGCGCAAGAACCGCTTCGACGGCTGTATCACCAAGACCTCGAGTCGGGGTGTTAACCGCACGCATAAAGCTCACGTCATCACGAGGATTAACGATGAGCTTAATATAGGCCATCACATCTTTAACTTCGACGCGGTCATAGAAACGGACTGTCCCAAAGATTTTATAGGGAATTTTCTCTTTTCGAAGAGCGTCTTCCAACAATCGGCTTTGGCTGTTGGTTCGATAAAAGATCGCCACATTTTCGAAGGGGTATTGGCCTACTTCTTTTTTGATGGTTTCTGCCACCCACCAAGCCTCAAACTCACCATCTGTCTCGTAGCGAAAGTCAATTAATTCGCCCTTTGGATTTGATGTGCGAAGCGTTTTATCAGCCCGTTTTTTGTTATGTCTAACCACCGCAGCCGCGGCGTCAACTATGGTTGACGTGCACCGGTAATTTTCTTCAAGCTTAAATGTTTTGACCTCAGGGTAAACCTTGTCAAAATCTATGATGTTAGCCGGCACTGCGCCTCGCCAGCTATAGATTGACTGATCGTCATCGCCAACGACAAAAATGTTTCCGTGTTTTCCTGCAAGATGCCCAAGAAGCTCAATTTGAGGCTTATTGGTATCCTGATACTCATCAACCAAGATGTATTTATAGCGATCTTGCATAAGTCTTCTGACGCGCTCGTTAGCACGCAGCAAGAAGATCATATTCATGATCAGATCACCAAAGTCCATGGCATTAGCTAATGCAAGAGTCTCTTGGTAGGCCGTGTAAACATCAACTCCACCAATCGGCATAAATTCTCTAAATAAGCCTTTATGGGTTTCACGGTCTGACGGAAAAAGACCCAAAGTCTTGGCGTGATTTATTGCGTAACGGAATTCGGCAACACTCGTGTCTTTATCTAACTTGATATTTCCACGCTGGATTATTTTTTTGATCACAGAATTCTGATCGGTATCGTCATAAATGGTAAAGTCTGACGTAAAGCCAAGCTCTGGAGCAAATTCACGCAGCCATCTTGCGCACGCTGAGTGAAAAGTTGAAATAAGGGCTTTATCGGCTACGGGAGATAGCGACAACACACGCTCTCTCATCTCACCAGCTGCCTTATTGGTAAACGTCAGAGCAAGAATCTCCCACGGAGAAACTTTCTCCTCATCAATCAACCAAGCAATGCGTGTGGTGATAATCCTGGTTTTACCGCTTCCTGCTCCAGCAAACACGACAGCTGGGCCGTCTCGATGTGAGGCGGCATCACGCTGCGCTGGATTCAGTCGATCAAGTAAACCTGTCGTCATAAGAAAAGTCTTTATCTAGCTCTATTATTCAACCGTCACCGATTTTGCGAGGTTTCTTGGCTGATCCACGTCAGTGCCGCGTTTAACAGCTACGTAATAACTTAAAAACTGCAGGGGGATCACAGACAAAATGGTTTGCAGGGCCGCGTCTTTAACCTGAGGGCAGGGGATATAATCCTGACAAAGGGCTTTGAATTTATCGTCTTGGAGGTCGCCCACACCAATACAGACACCCTCTCGCGCGCGGACTTCTTCAACATTAGAGATCATTTTCTCGTAATGACCGTCCAGTGGCGCTACCGCGACCACGGGCATATGCTTATCTATGAGAGCGATAGGTCCGTGTTTAAGCTCTCCACCAGCGTAGCCTTCAGCGTGAATGTAGGAAATTTCCTTAAGCTTCAGGGCACCCTCTAGGGCGATCATAAAGCTGGGTCCACGACCAATGAAAATAAAGTTCGTAGCCTCGTAGTATTTAGCCGCAACATCTTCGATCAGTCCCGCAGCATTAACCGCACGATCAACAGCACTTGGCAATTGACGTAGTGACTCCAGTGCTTGCTGATATGACTCTTTGGCAATGCGACCTTTCTTTTGACCAATGGCCAATCCAAATAGGTAATGGCAAAGAACCATACTGGTGAATGCCTTGGTCGATGCCACGCCAACCTCAGGACCTGCCTCCATGTAAAGGGTCGCCGTTGATGAACGAGGAATACTTGAAAAACGAACGTTGCAAACCGCAAAGGTCTGACAACCGCGAGAGGTCGCGTGCTTTATGCAAGCAAGCGTGTCGGCTGTTTCACCTGACTGAGTGACCGCTATTACAAGCGTGTCTTTATCCAGATAAGGATCTCGGTACCTAAACTCACTTGCCAGCTCAACTGATACCGGGACGCCAACCATTTGTTCAACGGAGTATTTTGCAATCATGGCTGAGTAGTAGGCCGTTCCGCAGGCAACATAAACAATACTTTTGACTCTCGTCAGATCGAGGTCATCAATTCCCATCTCTTTCGTATCAATCTTTCCGGACGCAGAATCGACAAGACGCGCAATCGTATTGGCGATGACAGCCGGCTGCTCGTGGATTTCCTTGAGCATGTAGTGGCGGTAACCCTGTTTTTCCGCACTCGCGGCGGTCCAGTTAAGAACCGAAGGGGCACGCTTAAGCTGTTTTCCGGAAAAATCCCAAAGCTCGACACCCGACTTTGTCAGTCGTCCCACTTCACCATCATTTAAAAAAATCACAGATTTCGTGAGCGGAAGCAGCGCTAAGGCGTCACTTGCAAAATAATTTTCGTTTTCACCGACACCGATAACCACAGGAGAGCCCTGCTTGACGAGATACAGTGCCTCAGGCTCACCAGCCCAGAGAATGCCAAGCCCGTATGCGCCTTCAAGTCTAGTGATGACTTTCAAAAGAGCATCTTTCATTTTCGGAGTGGTTTTCAATTCGCGGCTTAATAGGTGTAGCACCACCTCGGAGTCAGTTTCGGACTTAAAACTATAGCCGTCTTTTAATAACTCAGCTTTGAGCTCACGGTAATTTTCGATGATGCCGTTGTGAATCAAGGCCAGATCGCCCGTAACATGAGGATGCGCATTCTGTGTCGTTGGCGCACCGTGAGTCGCCCAGCGCGTGTGACCCATTCCAATGGAGCTACTCGCAGGAAGCTCCTTTAAATGTCCCTCGAGCCTAACAAGTTTGCCGTCACTTTTGGCCGTATGAATTTTTCCAGCACTCATGGTTGCGATACCAGCACTATCGTAGCCACGGTACTCGAGGCGCTTTAGTCCTTCAAAGATCGTCTCCACACATGGACGACTACCAACAACGCCAACAACTCCACACATAGGTATCTCGATCCTTTCGGTTTTATTCCATGTCACGATCAGCAAAAACAGTCTGTGGCGGGATCTTCGTCCCCCCTGCAACCTGTGATCTCATTAACACTGCATGAGCACCGACGTGTACGTCAGCACCTAACTCTGAGTCTTCCACTACCACCTGCGGGCCAATGACGCAATTGCGAGAAATTTTGCTCTTTCCGCGCAGATACGCACCTGGATAGATGGTTACGTCAGGCTCTACAACAACATCTGCTTCAATAAATACAGTCTCTGGCAAATGAATCGTCACGCCGTGGCTCATGAGACCATCAAGGCGGCGACGCATCATCGCCTGTTCAACGGATGCAAGCTGAGAGCGATCATTGACACCTTGAAGCTCCTCGGCAGAGGTCGTCTCAAAAACAAAAGCCGACGCACCGCTGCGAGCCGACGCAGCAAAAATATCGGTCAGATAATACTCATTTTGTGAATTCGTTGGGGATAGGCCTTCCAAGAGGGAAAAGAGGGTGTTTGTTTTGGCAAAAATTACTCCGCTATTACAGAGGTTTATCTTTTTTGTTGCCGCATCGGCATCGCGCTCTTCCACAATCTGACTCAGTCCGCCATCAGCACCCTTGACGAGGCGTCCGTAGCCTTTGGGTTCAGGAACAATCATGCCAAGAACCCCAAGCTCACGACCCGAGCCAAGGACGGCTTGAATAAAATTTCGAATAGTATTCGGGTTTATAGCAGGCGTATCTCCCGCACAAACCAAAACCCAATCAGCATCCGACGGCTTACCAGCAATCAGCTCACTTTGAGCCCAGGACGGGCATTTTGCCTTTGTGTAGGCTTTTGCAGCACTGGCAACCGCATCACCGGTTCCGCGCTGAGCCTTTTGAATTGTAAGTTTAGTCTCTGGATGGAGCCCCACCACTTTTTCAAAAGGCTTGTGATCTGCAGACAAAACTAAGGAGGTATCTGTTGCCCCGGCCTTCTTTGCCGCATCGATCACCCACTCAACCATGGATCGACCCATGACAGGGTGAAGAACTTTTGGTAATGTGCTCTTCATGCGCGTGCCCTTGCCGGCGGCAAGGATGATCGCTGAGATTGTGTGGCTTGTGTTTTTTGTTGTTTCAGTCATTCGCGTTCCGATACTTTGCCTGGCTGATTTCACGTGCAAAATGGACAGTTTAGTCCTTTTTAGAACGCTTGGTCACAGATTTTTTTGTCCAAACTTGCTTGCGAGATTGTAACGGGGATTTTTGATGGGACTATTTGATTTTATTAAAAATTTTGGTGGAAGCCCGGAATCCAAAATCCAAAAGGCTGCCGATACGTCTAAAAACCCAAAAGCCATCCGCGAGGATCGTTGGGCCGCCATCGAATTTCTTGCAGACGCCGTTTCCGACCCAACCAAGGCGGTAGAACCCCTCCTCATGCGCTTTGAGTTTAGCCTTGAGCACGGGATCAACGATACCCGCGAAAAAGAAAAGGCTATGGAAGGCATTGTTCGCCACGGCGAAGCCGCCTTGCCCATGGTTCTATCTCATCTTAAAAAGACCACGCGGATTGCTTGGCCGATCAAGATCATCAAAGCTCTAGGCCGCAGCGAAGATCACGTCATCGACTGTCTGGTGAGCACCTTGGAATATTCCGATGTCTCCTTTGATCAAGCACAAACCGACAAAAATTATGACATCCTCTGTCATCTTGCCGATTACAAAAAGCGCGGCTTAAAAGACAAAATCAATCACTTCCTCAAAGATCCTGATGAGCGCGTGCGCTATGCAGCAGCTGAGGTTTTAATGGAGCAAGACCTGACAGAAGTAGGGGATACTCTGGAAAACCTGATGCGCGACGTGAATCCCGACAATTCCCGAATCCGTCAGACTGTTGTCCGCAAATATTTGGAGAATGGTTGGCCCGTCCAAAACGCGAGTGCATTCCCTAATCGCAATGTGATTGGACCTGTTTTTGTGAACGATCAAAATAAACTTTTTGTCAGCCAAGAGCACCTGAGTCAGTACAGTGAATAATTTTGCCGAGATCGACCCTAAAAAACTATGCCAAGTGGAAATCCATGCTGCACGGCTTGACGTAAGTCGTAAGTTCTACGAGGAGGTTTTTGGGTGGAAAACGGTTCCTGCTGAGATTCACAACTATCTTGTCTTGGATGTTCCTAAAGACTGCCCTTTTGGAATCAGCATTGTCCCGTCGCTAGGCGCTAAGACTTCCAGTGGCCAAATTATTCTTTATTTTGAAGTAGAAGATGCTGCTCATATCGCTGAGCGCGCGGAGAAATTTGGCGGATCAAAAAAATTTGGGCCTACAAAACTCCCGGCCTACGGAAATATCTGGCAAATCACAGACCCAGATGGTCACCGCTTTGGACTCTTTGAAAAGCAAACGTCCCGCTCGTCAAAAGCAAGCAACTAGGACGAAATAAGTCATTAACTCAAATCAGACGCCGCTCAATAGCAGGATTTAACCTCGTCACGAGCTCATAATGGATAGTCTCAGACCAAGCTGCGACCTCTGAAGCGGAAATGGTTTCCATACCATCTTGACCAATCAGCGTCGCAATGTCGCCGACCTTTGCCGTCAAAGCTATATCGGTAATGTCGACCATCATCATGTTCATGCAGATACGGCCAACTATCGGACAGCGTTCGCCACCAATAAGGACGTAAGCCTGACTACCTGAGGCCATGCGTGGATATCCTTCAAAATATCCTATCGGTAAAACTCCGATAACCATATCGTGGCGTGCTTTATAGGTACATCCGTATCCAACATACTGTCCTTGCGACACGTGATTGATGCTTGTAATTTTTGTACGCCAGCTCAACACAGGCCTAAGTTCAACCAGGTCACCGTAAAGTTGTTTGTAGGAAAGCCTCGTTGCCTGGCTTGGCCAAAATCCATACAAGGCAATTCCCACTCGGGCCAAATCAAAGCGACTCTCATCCAATATCAACACAGATGCCGAAGACGCTGAATGTGCTATGAAACTAAAGCCACGACTCACGAACTTGGATTTTGCGTCATCAAATTTTTTCAGTTGCAGTCGTGCGTACTCATGCTCTGTCACATCCTCGACGTTTGCAAAGTGCATGCAGACACCCTTGACCAAATCCTTTTGGGGCAAAAGACTTTGAGCGACTTTCTCTGCGTCACTCGGTCTAAACCCCTGGCGACTCATGCCGGTGTCAAATTCAATATGCACGGCTGGCTTTTCTTGAGCCTGCTGCCAAGCCAAAAGCCCCTCTGGATGTCCAAGAAATAGCTCCAACGCTTCGTCGTGCGCAACTTTAAATTCAGCTGGAATAAATGGTCCCACGACAAGAATGCGACCCTTAAACCCAAGTCGCCTTAATGCAGCACCCTCTTCAACGTAGTTTACAGATATCCAGGCCACAGGCTCATGACTTAAAGCCGAATAGACCTCTTTTAGTCCGTGGCCATAAGCATTACTTTTTAAAACAGGAGCGAGCTTTGCTGCGCCCACAATTTTCGCAAAAACACGAAAATTATGACGGAGGTTTTCAGCGTTGAGTTCTATCCAGGTCAGCATCTAACTTCTTCTCTTGAAGACCGTTTTTGATTCGCTGACGATATTGTATCAGTTGATGGAGGTTCCGAAAACTTTAAGCGAAAACACTTTGGGGATCGGCCCTTGAGCTGGCGCCACTAATGGAGCAGTCAGCGTTTGCGCTGTGTTAATACGGGAAACATGGCAAACCTTCTGGTTTCCAGCCGCAAGATACGCCATAGCGGCATTTCCAACCGAGTCTTGGCCAATTGCAATTCCAAGACGATCTCCGCACCCGGTCTCGGTTGCCGCCATAAGCCAATCACCACGCCCCATGCGGGCAACCTTCATCCCGGTGATGGATTGAAGACTCAAGGTTGAATCGACGCTAGACGATAACGAGTACACCTCTTCGGCCGTCATCGCATTTAAAGTCTGGGTTGGCGAGATCAGCAAGTCAGCCACAGTAAAAGTTTCTTCTTTTGTCCCTTTAAAAGAACACGGCGCATTGGGAACAAATGCCGAAATCATCGCGACCTTGGTGCCATCATTGCCAGCAAAAAGCGCGGCCACCGGTACATCTCTACAGGTTCGGTTCCAGGTGATGCTGAGAGAACGGTCTTGGTTTACCGCCAACTTTTTAGACGCTACGATCCTTAGGGTAAACAGGTTTTCCAAGCGACCTTGTTTTGGGGTAACTTGTACCTTGTCGGCTGTGAGATTCACTCCAGAAATTTGTTTGCGAACGGTTGCGCGGGGACAGGTCTTTACACCAGCTTGTGCCAATCCGTCTTTAGGCAGATTAGCAATCATCAGACTCATCTTTGGTGAACCATCACTGGCACTGGAAGGACTGAGGACAACGCCAACATAGGGTCGACAAGTGTCTTGCCAGGAAACTGCCATACCGGTACTTGAGATGGTGACATCGGTGACCTCGGACAAGCTGATCCTTTCAGCCTCGCCAAGATTTAGGGTTTTGACAGGCCTTTGACCAGTGGTCTTGAGGGTGATTGTTTTTTTAACAGGAAGCGTCAGACACATTGTGTCGCTACGATCCAGCACCGCGCCGACATAAAGACCATGCTTGGTTTCGTCAATCAGAACACCGCGCAGCGACTCGCCGCATCCCTCATCATAAGTCATCGTCACAGACTGGGACTTATCCTTCTCATTCTGAATAACGGACACAGCTACGGGTTTTAAATAGTTAAGCTTAGGAGACTGTCCCGCCACGGGAGCGCCTACAGCCGTAGGGATCAGCACGGTGTTAGACACGAAATTTATCGAAGCTGCCGTTATGATGCGCGCTGTGCGTGTGGAGAGCCAAGATCTGTAACGGACTTTAGACGGTCGAGATTGC
>JBIIGV010000097.1:0-10595 GCA_044236265.1 Oligoflexales bacterium | reverse complement strand
TGAGGGTCTAGTGGAGGGACTGTCTTGATGCCCTGTTTTTGATCAGGCTTGGCAAGAGATTTTTTGAAGTGTCCTCTAAAGATGCTTCGCGAAGTCTCAAGCGGCCTTAGCCTAAAACATGGCTAGTGATGGGCCATTCCTTTGGAGCTGCTGAGCAGCACCAACTTGAGAGGATTCGGTAAAGTCCCAAAAATCTTTAGATTAATCTTTAAATTTATTTATTAAAAACAATAAATTCGAGGGGTTAAAAGCACTTGGCGAATCAGATTTCAGACGGTATCGTGGAGTCTTTGAAGTTTGCGATTCTTATTTGGAAGTAGGCCCATTGTGACCAGATTTGACGACCGTCCAAAAGCTAGATTTGCATCATGGATATGGTGGCTTGCTTGGAGGCAGCTCAGTATTCGTCGGCAAGGCGCGGGTTTATCCTTTATGACTGTCGTCTCAATTGCCGGTGTGTCTATTGGGGTTGGCGCATTGGTCTTAGTCCTCTCTGTGATGGGCGGATTCGAGGCTGATCTGCGTCGGAAAATGCTTTCTGGTGAGCCGCATATGGAGATCATTGCAGCCAATAATCCAGTTGCAGGGTTTAGCCTTAAGGAACACTCGCTCGAGGACTTCAAGCGGCGTTTCCCGGACGTAAAGAATATCGAGCCATTTATCTCCACAGATGTAGTCTTGAAGCGACGCAGTTTTGTGAATTCAGCGACCATTATCGGTGTGCGACCGGAGTCCGAAGGTGCAAATTTATGGGCTTTTGATGGTGCTTTCAGTGAAGGCGTCATGGCGGACCTCTTTAAACTCCAAAAGCCGATGCTTCCTCAAAGCCCCGATGTCATCTTAGACCTCCCTGGCATTGCCCTTGGTGATCAGTTGGCACTTCAAATCGGTGCTGAAGTTGGTGATGAAATCACAGTATTAAGTCCGCAGGCCTCGTCTAGTTCTGCATTGGCTGGAGGCACCTTGGCGCGACGATTCGTTGTGATTGGCAAGCTCAGCACGGGACTTTTTAACTATGACGGTAAGTGGGGGGTCGTTTCGATCGATGAAGCGCGCTACTTTATGCCGGATTTTGATCAATCTTTGGTAGAAGATCAGTACGTCACAGGCGTGGCCATGAATGTGCCCGATCCCATGAAAATGGATCCCTATGTAGAGAAGGCTAAAAAATGGTCAGACCTGTCTGCCAAAACCTGGCAAATCACAAATAAGTCATTGCTCTTTGCCCTCAAACTGGAGAAATTCACCATGGGTTCAATACTTATGTTGATTGTGTTGGTGGCCGCCTTCTCTATCAGTGGGACCATGATCATGACGGTCTTTCACAAGCGTGGGCAGGTGAGTATCTTGCGCTCGTTGGGCATGACTCGCAAAGAAATTGCGGGGCTCTTTTTGGCGCACGGTTTCACAATTGGCACAGTTGGTGTGCTCATCGGTTTGTTCGTGGGTGTCGGGCTTTGTTATCTGATCAAAAACACCCACATGTTTCCTCTTCCCGAGGGGACATACTATCTCCGGATGTTACCCGTGAGATATCTGCCGGTTGAGTATGGAGTGATTTGTATTTGCGCCTGGTTGTTTGCTTTGTTGGCATCAACATACCCAGCCATGGCGGCTGCAGGGCAAAACCCAAGTGATGGAGTAAGGTGCGAATGACTCTCGCAACGTCACAAGCTGCGATCCGATTGGATGGTGTCCGAAAAGAGTACACCATCGAAGCAACACGTGTTGAGGCGCTGCGCGGTGTTTCTGTGAGTATTCCTGAGGGCGCCATGGTTGCCGTGACAGGCAAAAGTGGTGCAGGCAAGAGTACACTGCTTCATGTGATTGGAACTTTGGACCGCCCCACAACGGGACAGGTTTTCATAAATGGTGTTGATGTTTCCTCCATGAACGACAAGACACTTAGCCGATTCAGAAATCAAAGTGTTGGGTTTGTCTTTCAGATGAACAATTTATTGCCCGAGTTCTCGGCGTTGGAAAATGTCATGATGCCGGGAATCATCGCTGGCCTTCCCGCGGCGGCACTACGGGAGCGGGCTGTCAAACTTCTGGAGTCCGTTGGGCTCGGTGAGCGCGTTGAACACAAGCCGGGTGAGCTTTCTGGTGGTGAGCAGCAAAGGGTGGCCATTGCACGAGCATTGATGATGGCGCCCCCGATTTTGGTCGCAGACGAGCCAACCGGTAACCTCGATCGAAAGACCAGTTTGATGATTCAAGATCTTCTATTGGAGCTTGTGCGAAACCATCGCATGACTTTGCTTCTTGTGACCCATGATATGGAATTGGCCTCTCGTCTTCCGTCACAAATCGTGATGGAAGATGGATTGGTCGTACATGACGGAGTGGTGCATTGAAAATTTTAGTTCGCCATCTAATTTTATTTCTATCGATCGTGTTGCTGACAGGGTCGCTCGTCTTCGCTGCGGATGAAACCATTGAAGATATCGTGGTTAGGGGAAATGGACGTGTCGAGTCAGATGCAATTTTGACAATTATCAAGTCACGCCGCGGAGGTAAGCTTTCAGATGCTGTCGTGCGCGAAGATATGCAAACCCTGTACGACCTTGGATACTTCAGTGATCTTCGTTTCTTTAAAAAAGCCTCGGGCACCGGCGTCGTTCTGGTGATCCAAGTTACAGAAAAGCCTGCAATCACATCGATCGTCTACGAGGGGATGAATGAGGTAAAGGAAGACGATGTAAAGGAAAAAATTGAAACCAAGCTTTACACCATCGTCAATGAATCCAAGATCACAAACGATTTGCGTGTCATCGAAAAAGTTTATGCGGAAAAGGGTTTTTACCTTGCAAGGGTCAGCTATGCGCTTGATAAAGCGGGCGCCAATGAGGTGACGCTTCGTTACATTGTTGACGAAGGTGGCACAGTTCAGGTTTCAGATGTTTCGATCGTGGGTAATGACTATTTCTCAGATGCTGAGCTCATTCAAAAGATGGCCAGTCAGCCTCTCACAAGATCATCAAACTACGGCTCGGGCGGTCTATTCAAGGACGATTACGTACGCAACGACCTTGGTTTGTTGCAGTACATTTATAAAGATCAGGGATTTGCTGAAGTGCAGGTGGCAAAACCCAGCCAAATCATGGATCCAGACAGAAAGTTTGTCCGGCTGACGTATAAGGTCGAAGAGGGTCTGCAATACAATGTTGGCACAATTGATCTTTCCGGTGATCTGCTGTTCCCCAAAGAGGATTTGATCAAAGCCATGAAGCTAAAAGACGGGGGGCTGTTTCGTTACAGTTACTTCACCCGCGATATTGATGTCATGAAAGACAAGTACGGTGATCTGGGCTACGCCTATGCAGATATCAACCCAGTCGTGACGTTTGATAAAGATAAGCGTTTGGCAAACATTAACTATGAAATTGCCAAAGGCGAAAAAATCTACTTTGGTGAAATGACGATTATCGGCAACACCAAAACTCGCGACAACGTGATGCGGCGTGAATTTAAAGTCAATGATGCCGAGCTGTATAATTCAACCGGGCTGACTGACACCAAGAAAGAATTGGGACGCCTCGGCTATTTCGAGGACATCCAGATTCTTAATGAACGCAATCCTGGTGATGAGACCATTTTGGATCTCAGCGTTAAGGTCAAAGAAAAGCCGACGGGTCAGCTTCAGGCAAGTGTTGGGTACACCCCGCCACAGGGTGGTGTGAGATCAGGATTCTTTGGTCAGGGTGCCTACGATGAGCAGAATCAATCCGGATATGGTTACACGAGCAGCCTTCACGGGAAATGGGATGGTGATCGTAACTATAATCTTGATTTAGGATTCACCAATCCACGAGTTAACGATTCACATTGGACGGCTGGTACAAACCTAGAGTACTCGCATCAGATTGAGCGGATAATCTCTGACGTCGAAACAGCCGAGAAACGTTATGGGGCAAGTGTATTTGTCGGAAGAAAGCTGTTTGAGCAGGTATCCGGACAAGCTACTTACCGCCTTCTTAAGACTGAGCAGACGAGCGATCAATATCTCAATGAGAAATTCAAAATGCGCGGCTTACAAAGCTCGATGATATTCTCGTTGTTCCGAAATGTGAGAGATAACAACATAGCTCCGACCGAAGGTAGTGAGCTTTCATTACGCCACAAAATTACTGGTGGTCCGATACTTGGTGGTGATTACAGGTTTCAAGAAACGTCATTTGATGCAGCCTACTATCTGCCGCTTGATTTTTCTGACACATTCCGCACCTACTTCAAGCTTTCCGGAAACCTATCTTACATCTATAGCTACCTTGGTTCCCAAGTGCCCTTTGTTGAGCGCTACCGGTTAGGTGGATATAACGATTTGCGAGGATATCGATTCGAGTCCATCGGTCCGAAGTTCTACATGATGCGCGCCCCTGGATATGAGCCTGGCGAGTACAATCGCGGTGGTGACAAAAAGTTGCTTTTCCAACTTGAATACTTCGTACCGTTGCTCCCTGAGGCTGGAATTAAGGCGTTGGCGTTTGCAGACTGGGGTCGCGTGTATGACGACAACGAACTCATATCTACGAAGGGTTTGTATCGTGACGTCGGTTTTGGTTTTAGGTGGCAGACGCCAATTGCTCCGTTTAGGTTTGAATGGGCCTATCCTGTGATTGACGGCAAGCTGGGTGACCCTCAACCAATATTTAGTATCGGGTTCTGATGCGCTGATTCCGGGATGGGATTGCGTCGATAAAGTCTTATTGAACTAGAAGTTATGGAGAACGTAAAAATGAAGGCACTATCAAAGATTTTCGTCTGTGGGTTTATCGCTTTGAATGCGACACAAGTGTTGGCATCGAAGTTTGGCGTTATTGATATGCAGGCTGTGATTTTGAATGTTGAAGAAGGTAAGTCCGCGCGTGCCGATCTGGAGAAAAAGATCAAAGGCAAGGAAGTCGAATTCAACAAGCGTCGCGACGAGCTGGATAAGATGAACAAGGACTGGCAGAGCCAATCAGCTCTCATGAGCGAAGAGGCCAGAATTTCTAAACAAAAGGAATTCCAAGAAAAGTTTCTCGCGCTTCGTAACGACGAGATGGCATTTAGAGAAGCCGTCAAAAACGACGAGCAGAAGGCTACGCAGGGCATTGCTGTCAAGGTAGAGGGCATTGTTCAGAAGATGGCAAAAGAAAAGGGTCTAGATGCGGTTTTTGAGGTCAACAATGCTGGACTTCTGTACTTGAGTCAGCCCGTTGATTTAACGAAGGATGTGATTTCGGTCTACGGCAAGAAAAAGTAATTCAGAGGCACGCCAGGAGGCAAGGTCATGGATGTCAAAATGCCAATGGATGTTGTGGCAATTCAGCGCGCAATTCCCCATCGCTATCCCTTTTTATTTATTGACCGCGTATTGGAAGCTAAGCCTTTCGACTCGATTGTCGCACTTAGAAATATCACGATCAGTGACCCCGCACTTCAGGGGCACTTTCCTGGTAATCCGATTGTTCCGGGTGTTGTCATAGTTGAAGGAGCTGCCCAAGCGGCTGCCGTGCTCGGGGCACTGAGCAAAGGCGGATTGACCGAGTGTTTGTTTACCGAAATTACCGAAGCTCGTTTTCGTAAGCCAGTCGTCCCGGGTGACGTTCTGAAATACGAGATAAAGTTGACGAAGCATCGTGGTGCATTCTCTTGGTTTGATGCTCTGATGTCTGTAGACGGCTCAGAAGTGGCCGTTGTGAAGTTTAGCGCCTTGATGAAGTGAGAGTCTATGACCAGTAAGAATACGGATACAATGATTCACCCAACAGCCATTATCGAAAAAGGCGCTCAGTTGGGTGTTGGCGTCAAGGTCGGTCCATACTCAGTGATTGGCTCCAAGGTCACTATTGGTGATCGCACCGAAATTCAATCTCACGTTGTGATCAGCGGGCGGGTGAAGTTAGGTTCAGAGAACCTGGTTTCATCATTTGCTAGTATTGGTTCGCGCCCTCAGGATTTAAAGTTCAAAGGCGAAGATAGTGAGCTCATTATCGGTGAGCGCAATATGTTTCGCGAGTATTGCAACGTATCCCTTGGAACAGAAGGTGGTGGCGGCAAGACCGTTGTTGGTAATGAAAATCTTTTTATGGTTTACACCCATATCGCGCACGATTGTGTCGTAGGAAATCGGGTCATCGCTGCGAACAATGTCGCGCTGGCTGGACATGTCGTGATTGACGATGGTGCGGTCTTGGGTGGATTGTCTGGTGTTCATCAGTTTTGTCGTATTGGGACTTTGGCCATGATTGCGGCTGGCGCTAAAGTTGTCCAGGATGTTGTACCTTACGGTATGGTCCATGGAGATCGCGCCCGTATGAATGGTCTCAATGTCGTTGGTTTAAGACGTCTTGGTATTAGTAACTCGGATCTGCAGGTGATCAAGTCAATGTATCACCTCGTGTTTGATTCAAATCTGACGCTTGATGATGCTCTTGAGAAAATTAGAGGCGAAGTTCGTGATTGCGAATTTCGCGCCAAGTGGCTCGACTTTTTGAAAAGTAGCGAGCGAGGAATATGTCGCTAAAGACGAACAAGTCTTATCTGATCTCGGCTGGAGAGCTTTCCGGTGATCTGCTAGCGGCAGATTTAGTGCATGCGCTACGCTCAATATCTCAAGAATTGGAGCCTTACGGCGTTGTTGGGGAGGCGATGCAGCGTGCTGCGGTCAGTCCTATCGCTCACACCTCTGAGTTGTCTGTTATGGGGCTTGTTGAAGTCGCGAAAAAAGTTACAGATATCCGCATGGTGGAGCAACGGATTTTGGCATGGGTAGACCGCTTTAATCCAGCATTTGCCGTCCTGGTAGATTTCCCCGGCTTTCACTTTCGTTTGGCCGAGCAGTTACACTTGCGAAAAATTCCCGTTTATCAATATGTAGCCCCCAAAGTTTGGGCGTGGGGGCAAAGTCGTGTGGAACTTCTACGCCAGCATTTTGCTGGCGTCATGGGTGTTCTTCCCTTCGAAGAGGAGTTTTTTCTTCGTCACGGAGTGAATTACGTTTATGTGGGATCACCGCATCTGGATAGAATGAACAAAATAAGTTTAGACCAGTCTAATATGAGACTTCCCCCTGGTCGCAAGATATACGCGTTTCTTCCTGGAAGTCGAATGAATGAGTTGAAGTTGATTCTTCCGATCATGGACCGGATTCGGCGTGAGATCTTGCGAAAAGATCCGGAAGCTTTGTGTGTTATTCCGTTGGCTTCAGGAATGGATTGGACGGATGTTGCGCCAATCCTGGATTTGGATCCTGGGGCTAAAAAATCTGAGAGTCGCTGGGAGAGTGGCGGCTTTGTTTGGTTTGATGGTTGGTCGCTTGAGCTACTCAAGGTTGCTCATAGTGCCGTGGTGGCATCGGGGACGGCGACACTCGAGTGTGCCTTGGCTGGAACGCCAATGTCCGTGGTTTATGTCATGAATGATTTGTCTTACTCCGTTGCGAGTCGATTAGTGGATTTGCGTTGGGTGAGTTTGGTCAACTTGTTAATGAACGAAGAAGTTGTGAAAGAACACATTCAAACGATTGATCATCACGCAGTGGCCGAGGAGGCAGTGATCCTGGCGAATGACACGTTACCCCGCAGACAGATGCTGAATAAATTTGATTTATTGGCGTCGCGTTTGCAGCCGGGTGCGGCGGAGCACGCTGCGTCCTGGCTCACGCGAGATCTTCGTGCTCGAGGTATTAAATTGTGACGGATGATCGGCACAAGGCACTATATAAATTCCTTCGGGATTTTGTGCTACGCCCAGTCATGTCGCAGCGATTGGTGCTAGCGACCATCGTCGTCTCTTTGCTTCTCCTGGCGCTGACTCAGGCTTCTTTTCTGGTGCTCGTAAAAGGTTTTTTAGCGGCTTTTTTTACTGATACATCCAAAGACTCGATATCTTTTGCATCGCTTTTGCCCGTATCTTTGCAGGTCGCATTCCCGCAGATTGCAGCTGGTCGTTTGGAACGCTCAGAATTTGTGATTTTGATTCCTTTTGCGATGCTTCTCGCCGGATTTATCAAGGCTGCGGCATCATATGTATATAATTTAGGGGTCGTCCGTCTCTCTTTGAAAGTGGCTCAGAATTATCGAGAGATCGTCTTTCAGGCAGTTCTGACCCTACCATGGTTAGATTCAGCAAGACGGAGTCCTGGGGAGTGGATGTCAGTCATTATGGCTGATGCTGTCTTTATTCAATCACGCTTGGCAGACTTTTCGACTGCTTTCATAAAAGACGGTGTGTTGATTTTGTCTTGTTTGGTCACGCTGGCATTTATCCATTGGCCGGCGGCACTGGTTTTGTTGCTCGTTAGTCCGTTTATTGCGTGGCAGATGGGACGCGCGGGCAAACGTATTTCCTGGTACACCGAGGCTTTTCAGCGTGAATTGGGTGTTCTATCCGGACAGCTTTTGGGAATTCGCGAACGGTTTCGATTCATGAGGGCGCAGCACGGAGAAGGATTCGAGATAGCGCAATTTAGACGCAAGAATCTGTCTTATCTGAATATGATGAACGGATCGATTTTTATTCGTGCCATTGTTGCTCCTGGTATGGAGTGGATCGGTTTTTTGATTTTTTCTGGATTCATCTACGCATGGACAAGAAAGATTTCTGGATTTACGGTTGGGCCAGAAGAGGCTATTCAATTTTTTGTAGCCTTAGGATTGATACTGAAGCCTGTTCGCGAGCTTGGCGAGCAGGTGGCTCGCTGGAGCGAGACCATTGGGGGGCTAAGACGATCAATGGAGGTCGTTCAGGGCTCGCACCTGACATCTATGCATTCTTTTGCTGCTAGTTCTGTTGGTCACAATGCTATTTCGCAATTGCCAGGGTCTATCCAAATTTCACGCATTGAAGTGACATATGGTGGAAGGCTTGCCTTAAGCGCTTCTGATTTGACTCTAAGAAGAGGAACATCAGTAGCCGTCATCGGGCCAAGTGGCTCCGGTAAAAGTACGCTTATAAAATCCCTGGCCGGGTTGATCAGTCCGGCCATATGGGAGTCTGATTATGACTGGCGTAGTCTTGTTTCTTCTTCTGCGTTAGTGAGTCAGCAGCCCTTTCTATTCAAGGATTCACTAGTCAATAATCTTGTCTATGGCTTGTCGCCGGAGCAGAGAAATTCCCTGACAGAGGCTGAAATAATGTCCGCTCTAGCGACGGTGAACCTGGCAGATTGGATTGTTAGCGAGCAACGCTCCCTTGATTCGGAGTTCAATCCAGTTCAAACCAGTTTGTCAGGAGGACAGATTCAAAGACTTGTGATCGCGCGAGCGATTTTACGGCAGCCGGATGTTTTGTTGCTTGATGAGGCGACCTCTGCAGTCGATGCCGCGACGGAGCAGGATATTTCGGAGCGATTAATTGCGAAAAATCGTGATCGTAATGGGCTGATGCTGGCTGTTACCCATCGCCTACGTTGGCTGGGTCTGTATGACGAGGTGTGGTTTGTTGAAGACGGAAAGCTGGTTTTCAAAGGCAGACATCAGGATTTAATGTCTAATGATCGCTACCGTGCGTTTTGCACAAGTGGCGGTGAATGATGAATGTACTGCTTAGGATCCTTTCGAGATTGTTCGGTGTGATCGTACTAATTCGTAACCGCTTATACGATAGAGGGTATCTTCAGTCAGTTCGCCTACCTGGCAAGGTGATTTCGGTCGGCAATGTAGCTATTGGTGGTACGGGTAAATCGCCCGTGGTGATTGACATTGCCAGAAAGATTGTCGAAGCAGGTGGTGTCCCCGCGATATTGACACGAGGTTATCGAAGTGGTTTGGCTGCAAGTGAGTGGCAGGTTTTGTTGGATGGCAAAGTTGCTGCAGGTGTGAATCGTGCGGATGTCATCGCCGATGAGGCCATAATGCAGTCGTCCTCCCTGCCGCGTGTGCCAGTGATTGTAGGTCGTAAGCGACTGGAGGCGGCTAGGAATTTTATCAACAGCTGCCCTCAGTTCAATGTTACCCATTGGATTTTGGATGATGGTTTTCAGCACCGAAAAATCACGCGAGACGTTGACGTGGTCTTGTTGGATGCGAGAACACCTTACGGTGAATTGATTCCAGCTGGTAGATTTCGAGAGCCGCTCGCGTCTCTTAAGCGCGCTCATATTGCGGTGATGACCAAAGCGGAAAGAGTCACTCAAACGGAAACTCTGCGACGCGATATTCAGGCCGCAAGCTCCAACTGTGAGATCATGGAGGCTAGGTTTGTGACCGACCCTCCCCGATTGGTCTTGGGAGCTTCAACTCAAAGTCCAATGAAGTGGGGCCTCGTTGCCGGCATCGCAAATCCCAATGACTTTGTGGCGTCTGCGAAAGATCATGGTGTGGTCGCTGTGGATAGCTGTTTTGTTCAAGATCATCACCCATTTCCGCTGGATAAGCTGGAGAGTTTCACCGCCACGTGCGATGCCTTGTTGACAACAGAAAAGGATTTCGCAAGGTCCAGCTCGGTTTTTAGGCGTCTAAAAATTCCCGTTTACGTACTTCCTCTTCGCGTGGAATGGGTTGGTGGCATGAAATTTTTTTCCGACATCGTCCCGTGAATTAACCAGCGAAATCGTCCCGTTTGGTGATCGGACCAAATGGACCCAGCTTTAGGCTGCTGGACGCTTC
>JBIIGV010000038.1:0-23910 GCA_044236265.1 Oligoflexales bacterium | reverse complement strand
ATTCTTTTGCATGTCAGCGGGAAGGTCGGGGCTAGCGAAGAAGCGATTCATTTCCTCAATTGTTCCGGGGATATTTCCAGCACCACAGCTAGAGTGGTTGGCAACAGCGTAGGCCCCAACACTGACAGACGCAGCCTCGGCACTCCCGGTTGTAACGACTGCGGCGATCAAAACCTCGAGTGGTCTCAGCTTTTTGTTTGTTGCTGGCATGATGGGCTTTCCTTTCGCTGTACGTGCGGTAAAAAAATGAAACATGCTATTAAGTTTAGCATGTTTCAGTGAGTATCGTTTTTCGAGATGATCGCATCATATGATTAATCAATAGAAAAATTCAATTTTTTGCCATTGTCTAATAACCGTGAATCGAGCTATCGAGGCTCGCTCGCCTGCAGTGCTGCAATACGCTCAAGCATGGGTGGGTGGCTATAATACATCGCAGAAAATAGCGGGTGAGCAATCGGCATTACGCTGCTTTTTTCTCTTAGCTTTTTTAGTGCTTCGACCAGTGGGCTTCCAGTTCCAAGAGTTGTCTTAGCAAATTCATCGGCAGCAAACTCGTTTTTGCGGGAAAACCAGGTTTGAATTGGTTGCAGGTAGAATTCAATGAGGCCAAACCAGAGTGAAAAAATAACAAGCCCGGCATAATGGCTAACTTTTGTTAGCTCAAATGCCTGGTAAAAGTTCGAGTTGGGTAGCATCGCTCCGATTCCTGCAAAGATAAGAAGTGAAATGACAAGCCCCCGAATCATTCCGGTTCTTACATGGTGGAGTTTGAAGTGTCCCAATTCGTGCGCCAAGACCGCGACGACCTCGTGATTTGACATGCTCGACAGCAGCGTGTCGAAGAGCACAATTCTTTTCTTGCCGAAGACGCCTGTGAAATAAGCATTGCCGTGACCGGAGCGTTTCGAGGCATCCATCACGAAAAGTCCATCAGTACGAAAACCGATTTTTTGTGCCAACGCGTTTATTTGATCTTTCAGCTCGCCATCTGCCAGGGGTGTAAATTTGTTAAAAATGGGAGCGAGCAGCGTTGGGTATATCCAAGCGGTGAAAAGACTAAACACAGATAGAGCAGCCCAAGCGTACAGCCACCAGAGAGAACCCATGGTGCCCATGATCCATAAAACGAGAGAGAGAATGCCAGACCCTAGCAGCACCGCGAGTACGGTTCCCTTGAGGAGATCAGAAATAAATCCCTTTATGGTTTGCTTGTTGTAACCGAATTTTTCTTCAATCACGAACGTGCCGTACAGGCTGAACGGAAGACTTACGATTTGACTCATAAGCGTCAGCAGACCGATAAATATAAGCCCTTCAGCAATCACGCCTCCATTGATCCCTGTCGTCAGGTCCGCAGAAACTTTTTCTGTGATACCCAAACCGCCGAGTGCGAAGAAAAGTGTTGAGATGATGATAGTCGTAACGGCGTAAGCGCGTGATAGCCCGTACTTTGCTTCAGAGTATTGAGACGTTTTTTCCATGTCAGCTGCTGAGATGCCCAGGGCTTTCGCTGCTTGGTCCTGACGGGATTTGTCTCCCCACCACTCGCGATTTTTTCTCGCGAGCCACGTCTCAACTGCGTATTGGATGATTCGCAGTACTAAGAAGGTTTGCAAAATGAGCGTCGAATCAATTTCAGACAAATTAGACATTATGCATCTCGGATCAGGGGGTTATCAGCATTGGGATAACTCCAAAGTTATAAGAATTTTCCCCATAAATCCAGGGTAATAACAGGTTTGGTCTAAAGCAAATCAGCGGCTGGCCGAAATAATTGAGGTTTTTCGGTAGGCCACCAGGGTCTGCCCCTACGGGGATGATAAATTTGATGCGTAAGACACATACAAAGAGCGAAGGGACCATGGAGCGCGCCGAGCACCTGGCAGTTCATCCGCGGGTTTTTGCGTTGGTAGCACTCATTCCTATTTCAGTTGCAATTTTCCTTCATCATACCTTTGTTGCAGGGGCAACACCCTTCGGTGTTTGGCTGCTACTAGTTGGACTTGCTTTTTCGTTTGGTTTTTTCAGATTTTTGGCATTGCGGTCTGAGCACGAATCCTCCCGAGTTAGCTCTTTTGTTGATGGACTGATAGCTTTACTTTGGGGTCTCGCAGCTTATTTCGTGTTTTCCATCGTTGAAATTGAGGTGGCAGGCTTAGCTTATTCCTCTCACTTACTGAGCTTCAGCTGTTCAGCAGTGATTTATATTTTACTGGTCTATAGGCGCTTTGGTCTGCCATTGGTTGGATGTTTTTTCGCTTTTGTCTCAGTTCTTATGCTGCTTAGTGTGAGCTGGCGTTCCAGTCATGAATGGATTCATCAATCAGCCGTTATGGGTGAGGATTTTTCCGGTGATCCAATAGCCGGAGTCTCAACTGAACGTGCGCAGTGGTTTGCAGGCATGGCAGCAAAGAGTTTAACCACCAAATATTCTGAGCCTATTGATAAGCAGCCGAAACCTTGGTCTTACGATGGTGCCACTGGTCCTTCAAATTGGGGATCTTTAAGCGCGGAGTTTTCGAAGTGTGGCTCGGGTAAATGGCAGTCACCGATCGACATTCCACGTAAAGCCGCGAAATCCAAAAATGCGATTCGATTTAAGTGGGCCTCGGAGACCATGGCTGTCGATCGTAAACGTCCATCTGGCGAAGTGAGCTGGTCTGGGCGGAGTAAGGCATCTCTCAATGGTGAAACTTATGCTGTCAAGAAGACTGTATTTCACAGTCCAAGTGAGCATCAGATCAATGGATTTAGCTACCCGATGGAAATGCAGCTTTACCTGGAAAGTCCGAGCGGAAGGGTCGCTATTTTAGGCGTATTTGTTGAAATTGGAGCATCTCACAAAGAGTTTGATAAAATTATTTCTCAATTCTCGCTGCCGGCGGAGGCTCCACCGGTCGTTAATCAGGTAAGTGCCCGTGATCTTTTGCCTGCAACGTTTGATCACTATAAGTATGAAGGGTCATTGACCATGCCGCCTTGTACAGAGGGTGTATCGTGGTATGTGTTGGACCATTCAGTTGAGGTGTCTGCGTCTCAACTAGCTCAGTTACGCTCAAAGGTGGGGCAAAATGCAAGGCCTGTGCAGGCCCTCGGATCAAGATCCTTTGAGGCTTCAGAAGCTTTACTCAGCCACTAACTTTGTTACATCAAAGTAATCGGTTCGATGGATTTCAGTGACAGTGCGGTCGGTAGGCCAAAATCTCCGTGCTGGTTTGCCGCCGAGAAATCTAGATGCACAGCCCTCAAAGCAATTGACCCGTCTTCTTGATGTGGATGAGCCGAACCATAAAGGCCATCTCCATTGATGGGATAGCCGTGCTTGGACATTTCATAGCGCAGCTGATGCGACCTCCCGGTCAGCGGTTGCAAATGCCAGATGGATCGATTTGCATCGAATGTCACCAGTTTTGACTTGGTTACAGATTCTTTGCCATAATCCGCCTCGTAAGCTCTTTTTTTTCCACGCATCAGTTTGCTTTTCCATATGTTGACCTCTCCTGGTTTGAAGGGGGGCCCTATTGATGGAACAACTGAAATCGCCTCATAGGTTTTCCTGACCTCGTGTAGCTCAAACCAGCGATTGGCTGCCTTGTGAGCGGAATCATTCAAGGCAAACAGTAAAAGTCCTGAGACCTCCTCGTCTAAGCGATGAACCGGATATATCTTTTGTCCGAGATTCTGTTGCAGCAATATGCCAATAACAGGACGTGGGTCTGTTCGGCCCATCCGCGAAGGTGTGCTTAGGGTGCCTGCCGGCTTGTTAACGACGACAAAGTGGTTGTTCTTGAAAACAGTATTCATTTGCATAGGGGGTCTAAGTGCTCCAGCGCACGGTTTTAAGTAGGTCCTTCAATCACCCATTTCCATACATTGTGTCAAATATTCTGACAGTGGGGGGCAGAAATACCCGCTAAGTTACTGAAAACAGGTCCTTATCGTTGTGGCATAAAAGGTGCTGCTCTCGCGTCGTGGTCCCAGTTGCTGGGGTGGGCTTTCAAGAGCTCATTTTGATGTTGTAGCGGAAAAACTGTTGATGTGGAGCGTATTTATGTTGAATCGAAATATGTTGTTAGTGACGACGGTAACCATGTTGGTTTCCGTGGCTTGTGGAAATGCTAGTTTCTTTGGTGGGGGAAGCTCCAAACGCAAAGAGACTGTCACTCAGAATCAGAATACAAACGGTCAGAATCCGAATGGTCAGAGCCCAAACGGTCAGAATCCTAATGGTCAAAATCCCTTTGGACAAAATACCAACGGTCAAAATCCAGTTAATGGACAAAACCCACAAACAGGTCCAGCTGATCAAATCAGTCAACCAAACCCCAACACGATTGTTTTCGGTCAAGACAAGGTTTTCCACATCGGTGATGGACGGTTCCAAAACACATCATGCAAAGACGAAATTTCTCAGCTGCCCCTAACCGGCACAGCTTATTTCTTCCAATTTGAAGTATTGAATGACAACACGACTCTCAATATCAACGTCGCAAAAATTTGTGGTGTTGACTACCAGACCAACACATTCGAGATATATGGACTGACGAGCCGTTTGCAAGGGCAGTATATTCCTCTAAATTCTCCAACGGCATCTGCCAGCAATGTGACCCTCAAAAAGGGCGCTTACTCGATTCTTCTGACCTCGGGATGGGGTAAAGATACCGATTCCTCGGCAGCCGACCGCGACGACTACATTGTCGGTAAAGTGACTGTCGAAGGTAATAACGCGATCCGTCCGATCCGCTACGGCGCTTATAATCGCTAAAAATTACTGGTCACATCGACATAAATTAAGTAGACACACCGTATCGCTGTAAACGATACGGTGTTTTTTTTGAGGTTAAAACTTTGACAGCTCTTTTGCAGTCATTTGGAATGGTCGCAATTTCAGAGATGGGTGACAAAACCCAGCTTTTGAGTTTGCTGCTTGTTTTGCGTTATAAGAAACCATGGACTATCATGGCCGCGATTTTTTTTGCGACCATTGCAAATCATTTTGGTGCCACATGGGTTGGGTCCTGGCTATCGGAACTCGTTCCGACGGTTTGGCTTCACTACATCCTGGCGGCAGTTTTTTTCATTTTTGGTCTCTGGATCCTAATTCCGGACAAAATGGACGATGAAGAACGTTCGCCAAAGTACGGAGCTTTCATAACAACACTAGTGGTGTTTTTTCTTGCTGAGATGGGGGACAAAACCCAGCTGGCGACGATTGCCTTAGGTGCGCAGCATCAGTCTGTCATGATGGTAACGATCGGAAGTACCCTGGGAATGATGGTGTCCAACGCTCTGAGTGTTTTTGGGGGCGAGCGATTGATTAAAGTTTTACCGATGAACTATATTCGGTATGGAGCTAGTGCACTCTTTTTTATCTTTGGATTGCTACTTTTGCCAATTTAATGAGTCACTGGTAAGCTATTCAATTATTGTCTCTAACAGATAGAATTTTCCAAAATAACAAATTAAAAAATTGATTATCAAAAAACTAAGCCGATAATATGGATGTGATCTTAGGGCGTTGGTCTTTTAATTTGTGCTGATGGTCGGTCTATGTACGCAAAAGCTACAACCAAAACTAGATTTGAAGAAGCGGAGCTTCCTCGCAAAGGGAAGTCGCGTTCAAAAGCAGTTGATGAGGATTTACAGGTTAAGTCTACTTTTGCAGCTCACGATCGAACACAGCTAGAAACGGTGTTCGACTACCCGGTGATCCCGAATCTTGCCGGTGCAACGCGCAAGCAAAAATATGTGGTGGAGGCTTGGTTTTTCTATCCGCCGCAGATGGCTGTCTCGCCACAAACCTATACGAAAGATCGATTTTACGCAGATTTGCGCCCTTTGGTGCGTTTTCGTGAGCCGCGATTTTCGTTTCGTGAATTGATTGGATTAAGCGGTAGTCGCTCACCGATTAAGTTTTTGGAGGACTATGTAAAGCAGGTTGCTGACGGTCATCCTCCGGTAACAATTCAGCGGGCCATTTCAGAAGCTAGAATTTTCGGCTGCTCATTTGCGAGCTACTTTCTCAAGCGGATGGGCAAACGTACAAAGGCAATTCGAAAAGTTCATAAGTATATCGCGACGGTTTACGATGAGCGAGGTAAGGGGGTCGAGTCTCTTGAGCACTACCTCGATGAAACACGCGAGCTTTTGAGCAAAGCGCTATATCTGCTCAAGCAATGGCGAAAGCTTTTGATCGAAGCGGAAAGTTTAAATCAGGACTATCTACGACCGTTAGTCAACGAGTTGAAATTTGTAGATGAATACTGCACGTATCGACTGAGGGATGGTCTTGCCAATTTGATGCGAGTTGCAACTGAAATTGATCCTAGACTTGTTCCAGAAATAGATTATCTTGCGTTCCTTAGGCGTTGTGTAGCCTTAAATCGCCTGGAGCGATGGTACGCAAAAAAGCGCGGTTATGCATGGATTGACGAAGACAGTTCGGACGATGAAGTCGAGCGTTATATGCATCGCCGAGGAGTCTTGAAAAGGCGAACCTGGGGTGTTCTTTATCTTAGTATCCGAACAAGGCCGCTATTCGAATTTCAGCGTCAGCTTGGTGCTATGGCTGCCGCCGGTTTGGCCGCACTTTGGTGGGTCATTGCGATGTACTTCATTACGCTTCGCGGAGGGGCGTTCGTGGGTGGCAATGCGGCGGCCGAAACTGACTTCTGGCAATCAAGTGGATTTCTGATCGTAACAGCGTCGATGATTGCTTACGTCTTGAAAGACCGTATCAAGGAAAACGGCAGAAGCTTTTTCTCTGGCAAAATATTTAGTCAGCTTCCGGATAACAGCGAACGTATTCTGTACGAACCAGCAACGGAAGCTGCGATTGAGGTCGGCAACGTAAACGAATATACGCATTTTGTACCTCCAGAAGACTTGCCTGTTGAGGTCAAACAACTAAGGATTCAATCCTATTCAGACGACCTAGAGGCTGAGGACGCCCCTAAAAGCATCATTCATTACAAAAAGGTCGTCGAACTTTATCCGCGAGCAATCAGCCTCATGGATTATCCGATCCGTGCGGTGCATGATATTTTGCGCATAAACATCGCCGGGTACTTAACTCGACTGGATGACCCCCAGGCAGGTACTGATATCATCAGCATCGACGGTCGACTGTCTTCGCTGAAGCTGCCCAAGGTTTATCATATGCATATTGTTTTGAGGCATTCCCTTCAGCATCGTCGTGACAAACAGGTTGTTTATGATCATTTCAGGATGGTTCTTAACAAGCGCGGAATCATCCGAATTGAGCGTCTCTAATAAGTGATTAAAGTCCGATCATCTTTGACTTGAGGTAGCTCATAGTCATTTCCCGTGCCTCCCAGAAAAACAAGACAATAGAATCTATTTCCTGCTAAGATTTCGAGATTGAAATCATTATGTGAAGACCAAAGATTAAGGCCGCTTTGAGAGAGGATTAGACTTTGACTATTTTGCTTAAACAAATTTTTGGGCTCATTAAACTTCTCAATTCCGAGACAGGAACCAATCAAATTGCATGGGGCGTTGCCGCGGGATTTGTTTTAGGAATGTCGCCTGTCTTGTCACTACAATCTTTTTTAATTTTTCTGCTCATTTTGATATTTCGCGTCCAAGCGGGAGCTGCATTTCTCGCCGCATTCTTTTTCAAATTTGTAGCCTATCTTCTTGATCCTGCATTTGCCTCGGTTGGTGCTATGGTTCTAGAGCAGCCGTCCTTACGGGGTATTTTTACCTTGATGTACAACATGCCAGTTATTCCGCTGACCCGCTTTAATAATTCAATTGTGATGGGATCGGGTGTTTTGGCGATTGTAATGATGCCGATTATTTTCTTCGGGTCTCGGGTATTAATTGTGAAGTACCGGGAAACAATCGTGCAGAGATACCAGGAGACCAAGTTCTGGAAAGCGCTGAAGGCAACGTCCCTTTATAAGTGGTATGCCAGCTATAACGAAATGTACGGATCCTGATTTTTTAATCTAACGGTAACCTTTGAATTGAGATCAAAGACATGACAGACAAAAAAATAGTGGACGCAAAAAAGAGTAAATCCCCAAAAGCTAAAGGGCCGCTTAGGCTCGAAGCGATTATACCTATCGCAATTTTTGCCGCCTTGGTTTGGTTTTACGTTGTAACTATGCTGGATGGACATGTGCGAAGGGGGCTTGAGCTGGCAGCATCCTCAGTGTATGGCGCTCAGGTCGATGTCGGAATGCTCAATATCAAATTTACAGATCCGTCCATGACCATTGGCGGTATTGAGGTCACTGATAAGTCAAATCCACGCCAAAATGTCGTGTCGATTGGTCAAATCAGACTGGCGCTTCTTTGGGATGCTTTGCTGCGGGCAAAAGTTGTTGTCGATGAGTCGTCAATCAAAGAGATCGCGCTCTATTCTCCGAGAAAGAGCCCTGGAGAGATTTATCCACCGCCGCCACCAGGTAAGTCCTCAGGTCCAGGCTTAACAGAAAAAATTGGCAATGAATTGAAGGCTGAAGCTGAGGCTCAGCTCAAAAACAATGTGTTTGGAGATATCGCTAATATTCTTTCAGGAGCTGATGCAACTGATCAGCTAAAACAAATTCGGGATCAGCTGCAGAGTGAAGCGAAAATTAAGGAGCTTCAAACCACGTTAACGTCGAAAAAAGACGAGTGGACTAAACGAATCGATTCTTTGCCCAAGGCCGACGAAGTTAAGGCGATTGTGGAGAAGGTAAAAGCGACCAAGATCAATACGTCGAATCCAGTGGAAGCAAAAAATCAATTAGAGGGATTAAAGAAAGACATTAATAAGGTCCAAGATATTGTGGCGGCTTACCAAAAGAGCCAGAAAGATATTCAGCAAGATGTTTCTGGATTTAATAGTAGTTTGAAAGAGATCGATGATGCGGCACGCAAGGATATGGAAGCACTTCAAAATCGATTTCAGTTACCCAGCATCGATAAGACCAGCATCTCAAAGGCATTACTCAATAAAGTTATGGGCGACAAACTCGTTAAGCTGACGGGGTTCCTCGATAAAGCGAAAGCTTACATGCCCGACAAAAAGGAGAAAGACGAGCCGGAGTTTGTTCCGCATCCTCGGGGAACTGGCAGAACCTACAAGTTTCCAGTGACCGTGGGCTATCCACTGTTCTGGCTAAAGAAGGCCGAGATATCCAGCAAATCAACCCCAGAGGGTTTCTCCGGCGATTTTGCCGGCAAGATTCTTAACGTGTCTTCTGATGCATCGCTCATCAATAAACCCACCGAGGTTCGTCTATCTGGCGATGCGCCAAAGCAAGAGGTCAAGAAAGCGGACCTGCAGATTGTCATGGATTTCAAGGGCGACAGAAGTTCAACGGATGTCGATTTATCGGTTGGTGCTCATCCGTTCCCTGAGCAAATGTTTGCTTCAAGCTCAGATATCACATTTGGGGTGGCAGCTGCACCGGCCAGTTTGAACGTTGACGCCGAGTTTGACGGTTCAGAGATTAAGGCCAAGATTAAAGAAACGATTGTCAGCCCTGCCTTTAAGACTGATGCGAAGTCACCAATTTTGAAGGAGGCTTTGACGAGTGCGACATCTCGGATAAAGGCCCTTGAAATGGAGGTTACCCTTGAAGGTGGTCTGACTAATCCAAAGATTGGACTGGATTCAAATCTCGGAACAGAGCTTGCGTCTGGTCTGGAACGTCACTTGAAGCAAAAGATTGATCAGGCCAGGGCAAAGCTCAAATCATTTGTTGATGATCGCATCAAAGATGAGCGTGGAAAACTCTTGGCCGAGTACACAAAAGTTCAAAGTGCCTTCAATAGTTTGCTACAAGGAAAAGACACCGAGTTCAAAAACCTGCAGGCAGAGCTTGAAAAGGCCTACAAAGAAAAGGGATCAGCTGACTCTAAAAAATTACAGGATGATGTCAAAAACAAGGCGAAAGACGCCTTGAAGAAGTTTGGATTATAAGAGTCTAGGATTCAAAAGTGTTGGAATGTTTTTGCAAGATCCCCTGTTGCTACCTTTGCAACAGCATCGTGAGGATGCAGGCTTTCGAGGTGTGATACCTCGCACAAAGTTCCGGATAAGTTGGGGTCACGACTCAGGGCGTGACTCATTCTCCGAACAGCGTCTTCTGCAAACATTAAATTTTGAGCGTTGAGGCGAGCAAACTCCTGCTCATCTTCGCGCTTCACAGCGGACTGCACCGATGTTTTCAGTGCTGTTTCCAAACGCTCAATCATCGAAACCGCAAAGGCAAGATCTTTTGGCACAGCTCGAAGGGTGGCGGTCACCTTGCCTTCACTGCGCTGTCCATGTGGGGTGCCGGCAATGGAATCTTCTTTGCCAAGCCACTCAATCACAGCCTCTCGGGTTAGATCTTGCGCAGGCGCAAAGCTTTCAGAGAATTTGTTTTGTATCAGCTGACGCGCCAAAGCTGCTGAGCACGGACAGGTGCTTGAGTAACGTACGGTTAACTCGATGCCGCATTGTATGCCTTGTTTTGTCGCTGTAGCCCAGAGGCTCATGGGATATGAACGCCATCCTTCATTTTCACTAACGAGGGCGGGACGCTTGAGCATCATCTCGAAATTGACGCGAACGTGCGCCAAGTGGCTGATGCCATCATGACTTTTCAGAAAAGAAGATGCAATTTTCGAGAGTAGGTCTGGTGAAACGGGTTCCGCCTCAAGCGCTTCAGTGAGTGCAATGAAGAGGCGGGACATATGGATGCCCTTTTGCGGCTGATCAAGGCTCACGAACGCATCGGCTCGCGCGGAGGCCATACACGCCGGACGGCTATCGAACTTGATGAGTATCGGGCATTCAATATTGCTCATGCCAACGCGATCAAGACGCTGCGCATCGTTGATCGTGGTTTTAGCTACATCTATGTCTTCAAGGTGACGTTTCATAAACGCTTCCGTGGCTCAAAATCCCAGTCGTTTCGGGCCCTCCTTTTAACAGAGAAATGGATTTCATTGAACGGAAATCTATAGTAGTTTTCGGACGTTCTCGATATGATGAGGAACCGTCCGGGCTTAAGTCTTAGCTTTGGGGGATAAATATGCACAAAAACAAGATAAAATCGTCGATTCAGACCAAAATCGTCATCAGGGGTATTGACGTTTGGAATGCCGACTCTGAGCGAAATCAGGTTGATGTTCTGGTTCAAAATGGAATTGTCGAGTCAATTTCCGAACATTTATCCAAGTCTTATCCATCTGATGCCCATTTAATTGATGGTAAAGGGCTGGTGCTGATGCCAGCCGGCGTCGATGCGCAAGTTCATCTTCGAGTTCCTGGCCAGCCGCATAAGGAGACCGCAAGCTCTGGCCTTTGGGCTGCGGTTGCTGGTGGCGTCGGAGCTCTTTTGACCATGCCAAATACGAATCCTGTCTTGGACAGGGTTTCCGTGCTCGAATTGGCTCGGCGTGAAATCAAGGAGCCGGCTGCAGAGACTGGTGTTCAAGTTCTTTTCTCCGCAGCGATGACAATTGGACAAAAGGGGCGTGAGTGCGTCGACTTTGAGGCTCTCGCCCGAGCTGGTGTCAGTGCTTTCACGGATGATGGTGTCGGTGTTGCTGACGATGAGGTGATGGAAAACGTACTTCGCGGAGCAGCAAGAACGGGACTCCCGCTTCTGCAGCATGCCGAGGTTCCTGGTCACGGCGGCGTTTTAGCAGCTGGACCTGTTCAGAGCCGTTTAGGTGGAGTGGCTTATCCAGAAGCTGCGGAATTTGACATGGTGAAACGAGATTTAGATCTTTTGAATAAGGTCCCAGAGGCCCGTTATCACGTCCTTCACGTCAGTTCTGCTAAGACCATCGATTTGGTTAAAAAAGCTCGACAGGCGGGGCTCAGTGTTTCCTGTGAAGTCAGCCCACACCACCTGTTTTTTACCGCTGAAGACATTGATCGGGAAAATTCATCCTTTAAGATGAATCCTCCTATTCGCTCAGCTGAGGACCGTGCGCGCTTGCAAATTGCCCTTGAAAACGGGGATTGCGACTTCATGGCAACGGATCACGCGCCTCATGAGGCAGCTGTAAAGACCGTGAACTTTAAGACGAGCGCGTTTGGGACGACCGGTTTAGAGACCTCATTGAGAGTCCTGATTTGGCTTTGGCAGCAGGGAAAACTATCATCCTCGCGTCTTGTCCAGACCTGGGCAACCAATCCTGCCAGATTTTTGGGGGTTGCCAATCAGTTCGGTAACATTACGGAAGGTCGGCCTTTCAATGCTGTAATATGCGATGTGCGGGCTACGGATCGTTTGGTTCTAGCATCTGATTTCGTGGGACTTTCGAGTAATAGCTGCTTTGTCAACGCGCGATTACCGGGCAGGGTTGTAGCCACGATTCTTGGATCAAATGTTCATGTTGTTTCTTGATCCATGTGAGGCTTTTTGATGAGTGACATTCAATCAAAGAAAAAACATATGTTAGATCGACTCGCGGAGATCACTTCCAGTGATGATCGCTACAAGTTCATCATTGAAAAAGGACGCGAATTACCAACCTTAAAAGACGATCAGCGCCAGGATAAATATTTGGTTCAAGGCTGCATGTCGCAGGCTTGGCTTGTGCCTGAGATGAAAGACGGACGTCTGTTTTTTTACGTCGATTCTGATGCAGCCATTGTTAAAGGTATAATGGCCGTGCTTGTGGCTGTTTACAGCGGAAATACGCCAGCGGAAAACCTATCTCTGCCCCCAGATTTTCTCAAAGAAGGCGGAATCACAGAGCATTTATCCATGAATCGTCGCAATGGACTATCCAGCGTCGTCAAGCAGATCATGCTCTACTCAACCGCATTTAAGGCTTTGTCTAAGAGTTAATGCAGGGAAATAGCCTGTAGATATCCCCATTCACAAAATCGTTTTCAACGACGTTGACCAAGAAGTAGTCGTCGTGAACGCTGGAAATAAAATTCCAACTTTCGCTGTTTTTGGAGTAAAGAGAGCGCCACTCGTCCAACCATAGGTCAAACGCCTCGTCCTTCCAGATTGCAAAGCTTTTGGAGTCGACAACGGTCGGTTGGATGATTTCTCGACCAGGGAATACGCCCCAGGTGACAGCGTTGACGCTGGCGTCGTCTGTCGTGGAGTAACTTTCGCCCTTTTCGTTGATGGCATGAATGGTGATGGATGGAAGCTTCTTGGCTCGCTCCATTAGTTCAAGCATTTTGGCTTTGGTCGTGAAAAACTCGACATAGGCTTTTTGAAATACAAAGCCGCCAGCGCCGCCCCACCCCACGTCCGGAGCATCACTTGGTGCTGCATTGACCTGTGGTTGGCTATTGATGGTTAGATAGCCATTGAGGTTGATTGCAACGAGTTGCGAGACGATTCTGCCAGTTTCAATCTGGATTGGCATCTCGCACCACGGGAGCCATTTAATTTCGCCGCGACAAAATTTGGCAAATACCTCAGCTAAATCATTTGCAGATTTAGGCTGGCCCCAAATTTTTAATCTATTTTCTCGCATAGCCGTGTCTTGGGTTCTGCGGAAAATGTAGTAATCGTTTAACGAGCCGAAAGTTGGTGAAAAGTTATCGCCCCAGCGACCATTTGGGAAATCATCCCAAGTCAGTGTGCGTGCTAGATAGCTCTTCGGGCGATTACTCCAAAAGATTGGTCGTACTTCCTCAGACTTGCGATTTGCAACTGTAGACGCACGCCATGGCATCGGGCGCCTTGTTCGACAGTCTCCTAACAAGTCCAAGTTCTCGAGGACCTCAGTTACAGACGACTCAAGATTGAGAGTGTAGAAATGAAGTCCAGGAGCACCTAGCTCAAATAATTCACGAGCCATTTTCACGCAAAGGTCGACGCCAAAAGCCCTAACCTCTTCGTCGTCGGTCTTTATTGGCTCAAGAGCTTGGCGAATATGTTCTGGAACTTTGATACCCGTAAACTCAGTAAACTTTTGAAAGCGCTCGTAAGACATGATCGGCATGATGCCTGGTATAATTGGGCAGTGAATACCGATCTTTTTACAGCGTTTCAGAAATTGGTCGTACTCGCTCACATCGTAAAACAACTGAGTGACTACAAAGTCGGCTCCGGCGTCAACTTTTTTCTTTAGATACGCAACGCAATCGTCTTTTGATTTGGCCTCTGGATGCCCCTCAGGATAGCCGCCCACTGCGATACAGAAGGTTTGTCCATAGTTTTTGCGAATCCATTTGATCAAATCAATGCTGGTTTCAATAAACGAAGGCTCAGCATGGCGATCGCTACGTGGTGAATCGCCGCGCAGTGCCATGATGTTGCGGATGCCACAATCACGAGCCTGATCAAGAGCTGACCGCAAACGAGTTTCACTCAAATTGGCACAGGTGATATGCATCATGACGTCCAAACCAAAATAGGTTTGAGCGTCTTTGCTTAAAGTCAGTGTGGTTTCAGATGTGCTGCCGCCAGCGCCCCATGTGATGTCAATAAAACAGGGTTCAAGACCAGCCATGCGGTCGAGGCGCGAATAGAGGTTATGGAGTCCGGTCTCGGTCTTTGGTGGGAAATACTCAAATGAGAAGAACGGCTTACCAAGCCTTTCGTAGTCTTTGATTTTGTCCAAAATCTGCATGATCCAAAAGTCCAACTATTGGTTCTAAGTCTCACATATTAAGGGCACAAGGGGCGGCGGATTATGGCAAAATTTGAGGCATCCTGCAAAACATAAATATTTGGACATTTTCACCAGGTTGCCCCGACCTTGACAGAGGTCGATTCGGCCCCATATTGCGTTATGAGCGAATTGGACTCGCTCATAGTTTTTCTACGAAAGGTGGATATAGTCATGGATGCCAAGCTGAAGGAAAAACCCGGCCGTATACCGGTCATTGTCACAAGAAATTATGTGTTATTTCGCGGCCGTACGGTTCCTTTGGTTATCAACCGCCCCCAAAGTGTGGCGGCAGTAAACGCGGCCACTGAGTTGTTTGATAACCGCGTCATCATTGTTGCGCAGCGTGTTGAGACTGGGGATGGCTCGAAAGTCCATAAGGATGAAACCTACCTTACTGGCGTTTTAGCCAGAATCGATAAAAAGGTGGGTGACTCCAAAAAGGGGTTTCAGCTCGTGGTTACGGGGCTTGAGCGCGTGACCCTCTCTGACCTTACTGATGATGCCGCGTATCTTTCTGCTGCGTTTATTGCCGCTGAAGAGCTCGATGATTGTGATCCGGCGACTGGAAAGGCGTTGCTGGCGAACGCAAAAATTCTTGCCAAAGAAATATTAGCTCTCATTCCTGGTGATACCTCGCACCTCGAAGCCTTACTAGATGCTGTCGATGATCTCGATGCGTTTATGCCGATCATGATTGAAAATTTGGATGTTTCTCTGGCTAAGCGTCAGGAAATACTGGAAATCGATAGTTTCAAGCAGCGAGCTTTGACTGTATTGGAGCTAATGGCAGACCAAAAGAAGACATTGGAAATCCAGGTTGATGTTCGCAACAAGCTAAATGAGAAGATTGGTAAACATCAGCGTGAAGCCATTCTTCGAGAACAGATCAAAACAATCCGAGACGAGCTTGGTGATACCAAGAGTGACGCCGATGAAGATTACATTCGTAGGATCAATGAGGCTAATCTGCCGGAGTCTGTTCGTGCGGTAGCTATGGACGAGGCAAAGCGCCTTGATTCCATCGGACCAAGTAGTCCAGAAACTCATGTGATTCGTAATTATCTAGATTTGCTCCTGGCAATGCCATGGAACATCTCAACCGAGGATCAATTGGATTTGGGGCATGCGAGGGATGTCTTGAATGCCGATCACTATGGATTAGAAAAGATCAAAAAGCGGATTGTACAGCATCTGGCTGTGATGAAGCTGAAGAAAGATAAACGCGGTTCCATCATTTTATTTGTCGGTCCGCCAGGGGTTGGGAAAACGTCTCTGGGTGAGAGCATTGCTAAAGCCCTAGGGCGAAAGTTTATTCGCACAGCTTTGGGTGGTGTGCGTGACGATGCCGAGATTCGTGGACACCGGAAAACCTATATTGGTGCAATGCCAGGTCGTATCATTCAGTCAATCAAGCGTGTTGGTGTGAAAAATCCTGTTTTTCTACTCGATGAGATAGATAAATTAGGTCGCGGTTACACAGGAGATCCGGCGGCAGCTTTGCTGGAGGTTCTTGATCCCGAGCAGAATAGGGAGTTCACGGATCATTATCTGGATGTTCCCTTTGACTTAAGTGATGTGTTTTTCATTGCCACAGCGAACACGTTAGATTCGATTCCTGGTCCATTATTGGACCGTATGGAAATCATCGAGCTTTCAGGCTACATAACGGCAGAAAAGCTTGCTATTGCTCGTGACCACTTAGTGCCAAAGCAGTTAGGGGAGCACGGTCTTACGTCAGAGCAGGTCTCATTTACTGACTCGTCTCTTCTGAAAGTCATTCAGTCCTACACTAGAGAAGCTGGTGTTCGGGGTCTTCAAAGGCAGATTCAGACCATTTGCCGCTATGCGGCGGAAAAGATCGCAGACGCAACCTACGAAAGTTTGGTTATCACAGGCGATCGGGTGCGTGAGGCTCTTGGGCCTGAACGCTACGAATATGAGGAGACAGATCGGATTGTCCCCCCGGGAGTCGTGACGGGTCTTGCTTGGACGCCAGTTGGCGGTGATGTGTTATTTGTTGAAGCAGCACAGATGGCTGGTAGTGGACGTTTGATTCTTACAGGACAGCTTGGTGATGTGATGAAGGAGTCAGCTCAGATTGCTCTTAGCTTAGTGAGAAGCAACTTAGCCGTTTTTCTTAAGGTGACGGACTTCGATAAACGTGATCTTCATATCCATGTGCCTTCAGGGGCGATTCCAAAAGATGGTCCGAGTGCAGGCGTGACGATGCTCACCGCTTTGGCTTCATTACTGACTGGATTTAGGGTTAATCCGAAGCTAGCCATGACAGGAGAAGTGACACTGCGGGGCCAAGTAACTCCCGTTGGTGGTATTAAAGAAAAGATTTTGGCAGCGCATCGATCTGGTGTGGAGCACGTATTGATTCCGAAGCGAAATGAGAAAGATCTGGCAGATGTTCCGTCGGAGGTTTTGTCACAGATGACCATCACGTTGGTTGAAAATATCAGTCAGGTGCTAGAGGTTGCCTTGGGGATTCATGATGCGTTTTTCCCTGCCACAGCATCGTCGGCGGCCCTTCCTGGTGCGGTCACTGTAATGCCTAGTTAGTCGGTTTTCCTAGGCGAAATGGCAGCGAACCAACGCAGAGTCACCACTGGAAGGTCGAAGGTCTGGAGCTTGGGCCGAGCAGGAGACAACATTTTCGCCACGGGAATCTTTGGACTTCCTTAATGGGCAGCGTGGATGAAAGGTGCAGCCCGAAGGTGGCTTCACTGGAGATGGAACGTCCCCTTCCAGAGGTTCCGGGAGTTCGGCTCCTATTTTTATTTCTGGGACACTTGCGATGAGTTTTTGGGTATAGGGGTGAGATGGCTTATGGAGGATGTCATCGGCTGCGCCAAACTCAACTATTTTACCAAGGTACATGACGGCCACATGATCGGCGATGTAGCGCACAACGCCCAAGTTGTGGGTGATAAAGATGTATGCAAGACCAAGTTTTTGTTGCAGCTCTTGCAAGAGATTAAGCACTTGGGCTTGGATCGATACATCGAGAGCACTGGTGGCTTCGTCCAAAATCAGAAGCTTCGGTTTTAAGATAATAGCGCGGGCGATGGCGATCCTCTGACGTTGGCCGCCACTAAATTCGTGAGGATAACGATACATCGTGTCACGTGGCAATCCGACTTCTTCGAGCGTGTCGCCAATTCGTTTCTCACGTTCATCTGGGCCTAGACTCGGTGCATGAATCTTCAAACCCTCATCAATAATTTCTCGAACCGAGAATCTTGGATTTAACGAGGCAAAAGGATCCTGAAATATGATCTGCATTTCTTTGCGTAGGGCTCGCAAGTGCGTTCGGTCAGTCTTGAGGATATCGGTCAATTCGGAGTCGGTGCTAAGAATCGCTTCGCCCGATGTGGCATCGATCAGACGTAAGATCGTCTGACCGAGTGTTGACTTCCCGCATCCTGACTCCCCTACCAGTGCAAGCGTTTGCCCAGGGTAAATTTTTAAAGAGATGTCATCAACGGCCTTCACGTGTCCAACAACGCTTCTGAATATCCCAGCCTGAACAGGGAACCAGGTTTTCAATTGCTTCAGATCAAGAATAGGCTTTCCCATGGTGGGCGGTTTTTTCTTTGCAGAGACGTGCTCTGCCGATTTTTTCTGTGCGGTCGTTTTGAGCGGGTTTTTGCTGTCGTACTTGAAGCAAGCGACTTGCTGAACCCCAGAAGAATAAAGATCTGGTGCTGTGGACTCATGGCAGCGAGGTCCTGCATCACCACATCGATCGGCAAATCGGCATCCATCCACAAATGCTGTGGCCGGTTTCACTTGCCCTTCAATCGAGGCCAATACTTTACGGTCACCAGAAATTACTGGAACAGCTGCTAGAAGTTTCTCTGTGTAAGGATGTTTTGGGCTAAACAAGACATCCTTTGTTAGACCTTTCTCGATGACGCGTCCCGAGTACATCACCATGACGTCATCGGCCACCTCGTTAACCACACCGAGATCATGTGTTATGAGAATGGTAGCCATACCAAGAGATTTTTGCATATCGCGAATCAGTCTTAAGATCTGGGCCTGAACAGTGACATCAAGTGCTGTGGTCGGCTCATCGGCGATCAGGATGTCAGGCTTACAAGCTAGAGCCATGGCGATCGCTACACGCTGACGCATGCCTCCGGATAATGTATGAGGCCAGGTCGTCATCACGCGGTCCGGCGAGGGGACGCCCAGCTCTTCTAAAAGCTCAAGAGCTCGACGATAAGCGGAATCCTTGCCGGCCTTTAAGTGCCGAATCATGGGTTCCGCGATTTGATCTCTCACAGTCCAGACTGGATTGAGCGCAGCCATGGGTTCTTGAAAGATCATGGCAATATGGCGACCGCGAATGGCTTCCATTTCAATTGGTGACAGGTCTAAAAGATTAAGATTGTTATAAAGCACCTGCCCTGAAGGGTGAGAGACTCCTGGCCTGCGAAACAGTCGCATGATAGTTGTCGCCAGGACGGTCTTACCGCATCCAGATTCTCCAACCACCGCCAGTGTTCGGCCTTTTTCTAAGTCAAAGGATACACCGTCAACAGCTTTAGCTTTTCCAGCCGTTGTCTCAAACCATGTCCGCAGATTGTCAACTTTCAGTATCATCGGGTTCTGTCTCATCCGTTTCGTCTCGGATCAAGGGTGTCAAGAATGGTAAAGCCAATATTGGTTACCAAGAGGGTTAAGACAAGGAGGGTTCCACCTGTAAACAATAACAACCACCACGCGTCGAGATGTGATTGAGCCTGCTTGAAAAGTTCACCAATGCTCGGTGTCGGACTTTGTACACCAAAACCAAGGTAGTCCAAGGACACAAGTGCTTCGATGGTGCCAATTACGGCGAATGGAATCCTGATTATAATGTTTGTGAGCGCATTTGGAAGTATGTGTCTCATCATGATGCCAACATCACTGACACCAAGTGCTTTTGCAGCTTTTACATAGTCCAAATTGCGAGCCTTAAAAAAATCGATACGTACGTAATCTTGAACTCTTGTCCAATTAAAGAGTGCGAGTAATAGAAGTAGAATTCCCAGGCCTGGCTCGAACAGGGAGGCCAAAATAATCAGCATATAAATGTAGGGCAGTGAGTCCCAGATCTCTATGACACGCTGAATAAGCATGTCGACCCAGCCACCAAAGTACCCTTGAATCGCTCCAATGATGATTCCAATAATTGTATAGATAAGCACGCCAGCGACACCAAAGCCTACTGAAATTCTAATACCGTAGAGTAGTCTTGCGAGGAGGTCTCGTCCTCGATCATCGGTGCCGAGGAAGTTTTCAGAGGACGGGGGACTTGGGTGCTGAAGACCAGGATTTGGGTTGATTGTTTTATAGTCCCAGCGGTTGATGGGCCAGATGGCAAAATTGCCTTCAGCGGATAGCTCCTTCTTCGTGTCTGGGTCATGATAATCAGCGGGTGTATCAAAGATTCCCCCAAAAGTCTTATCGCTATAGGTGTGAACAATTGGATAGAACCATTGACCTTGATAACGAACCACAAGTGGCTGACTATTTGAGATCACTTCAGAAGCCATCGAAATGACGATTAATATCAGTAAAACGATCGAGGAGTAGTAGCCCATCCGTTGGCGTTTAAAAGCGAGAAGCTTACGTCGTGTTTCCGGTGAGATTCGATGTTTAGGTTTTCCGAGCGTCATGACCCTTCCTCGCCTAGGACCGGTTTGCATCAAGACTGATTCTTGGGTCAACCAAAACCAGAATGAGATCAGACATAATTTTTAGCAAGAGTCCGAGTAAAGATGTGATGAAAAGCATGCCCATAACCACCGGATAATCTCTCCGCGTTGTGGCTTCCCAGGTTAAAAGTCCGATGCCATCCAGAGAGAAAATTTGCTCCACAAAAATGCTGCCCGCAAAGAAGACGCTAAAGCATGCCGCGGGAAGTCCGGCAATCACCAAGATCATGGCGTTACGAAATACATGTTTGTACAGAATTGTCTTTTCGCTGGCACCTTTGGCCATAGCTGTTTGTACATAAAGTTGCTGTAATTCATCTAGAAACCAGTTACGGGTTAGAATTGTTAGACCAGCAAAACCGGCAAACGTGTATGTGAATACAGGTAGAGCCATGTGCCAGATGTAGTCTTTTATTTTTTCAATTGTGCTAAAAGATTCAAAACCATCACTGGTAAGTCCTCGGATAGGGAACCAGCTTAAAAACGAGCCTCCGCCGAAAAGAACTAGCAGCAAGATGCCCATGACAAAGCTCGGAATGCTGCTGGCAACCATAAGTGCAACGGTCGTTGACGTATCAAATCGACTCCATGGGCGCCTTGCTTTGGCGATTCCAAGGGGAATACAGATCAAGTATGTGAGAATAAGGCTTGGGATGCCCAGTGTTAATGAAACAGGAAGTCGCTTTTTGATCAGCTCAATAACGTTCTCGTGATAATTAAACGACTGTCCAAAGTCGAATGTGAAGAGACTCACGACCGTGCTTGCTAACCGCTCTCCGACCGGCTTGTCAAAACCATACTGTTTCTTCAATTCCTCAATTTGCTCCGGTCTGATGACGTTGCGCGAAGAATTTCCCCCACCTCCTCCCGACTCACTGGAGTGCTGTCCTCTCAGTTGCTGAATTGCTAATTCAACAGGACCGCCCGGGACCACTTGCATCAGAGCAAAACAGACGATCACAATTCCCATGATCGTAGGAACGAGCAGTAAAAGGCGGCGAAAGATGTAAGTCAGCATGACAGTCCTTGCGTTAGCACATGTGCCTTAAAGACTTTTGTTGTTTTTAACGGCTGACTGCAGCGCAGTTTCTTTATTCTGATCGGACCAGCCATAACGAACTATGAACTCAGTTGGCGAATACTGAAGGGGCTTTTCTCCGGTCTGTCCAAACTTGTTCCACCACGAAACGCGGTGAGCTGCCATGTACCAGTTAGGAACCATGATGTGCAGATTCCAAAGAACTCGGTCCAAGGCTCTCGTCGTGATTACAAGTTCTTCACGGTTTTTAGCAGCGATGACTTTCTCTACGAGTGCGTCAACGGCGGGATCTTTAAGTCCCATGAAGTTACGACTTTCTGATTGGGATGCTGCTTTGCTGTGCCAGTAGTCGCGTTGTTCGTTACCCGGAGATTCGCTTTGACCAAACGCCATGCTGATCACATCGAAATCCCATTTCTCAACGCGCTTGACGTAATTTGCGGGATCTTCAGTTTTTAAATTGACCTTGATGCCAATTTTTTCAAGTTGTGCAATGTAGGGCTCAACAACGCGGCCCATCACTGGGGAGTCAAGAAGGAACGTAAACGTAAGTTTTTCGCCTTTCTTGTTGGTCTGAACGCCGTCTTTAAGCTCCCAGCCAGCTTGCTTCAGAAGATTTAATGCCTCGGCAAGGCGCCGTTTTCCGGTCAAGCCTTTCCCAAGAGCGTCCTTGGCTTCGGTGAAAACTTCTGCCGGCAATTTGTCTTTGAGTGGATTTAAAAGAGCTAATTCTTTCGCATCAGGCAGTCCTTTTGCGTTGAACTCGCTATTGTTGAAAAAGGATGTGGAGACTGTGTATTGCTTGTAAAAAAGTGTTTCGTTTGCCCAATCAAAGTCAAAAGCAACTGAAAGTGCTTTACGTGTAAGTCGGTCTTGAAATATGGGTTTGCGCAGGTTGAAAACAAATCCTTGTCCACCTTGATTTTGATTGTGAGGCCAGAGCTCCTTCATGATCCATTTTTTGTCCCACTTAGGACCTGCATGATCCACTGCCCAAGCCTTCGAAGAGTTTTCTGGACGGATATCGAAATCTCCAGCTTTAAACCCTTCCATCATGGCATTTTGGTCTTTGTAGTATTTGACATAAATCGTATCGAAGTTCCACGCGCCCTTACTAAAGGCTTTGTCCTTGCCCCAGTAGTTTGGGTTACGTGCATACTCGATGTATTTTCCAAATTCGTATGATTTGACAATGTATGGCCCACTCCCTACAGGCATTTGTTTGACATAGGCTTTGATAAAGTCTTTACCAGGGGCGCCGTAAATATGTTTTGGAAGAATTGGCAACTCACCCATGATTAATGGGAGCTCACGATTAAATGTCTTAAAGGTGAATTTAATCGTCGTTTTGTCAATCACCTGTCCACCTTTAACGTCACCGTAATACAGGCGAAACAGTGGTGGAGCTTTATCAGTGGTCAGAATTTTATAGGAGAAAAGTACGTCATCAGCGGTGAGTGGTTTGCCGTCAGACCATTTTGCTTCTGAATGAAGATAATACGTGACAGACATGCCATCTTTGGCCACGTCTACACCCTTGGCAAGCATGCTGTAAGTTGTGAAGGCCTCCCCAAGGGATCTCATATGGAGGTTTTCGAAGACGGCTCCGCTGCCATCGATTCCATAAAGAAGACCATCGGCCGAGCTCTTTATCGCAAACGGATTAAGAGAGTCGAACGTGCCGATTGTCCCAAGAACAACACGACCACCTTTGGGGGCGGCTTCATTGACCCATTTGAATTTAAGATCTGGTCCATAAATTGGTTTGGTTCCCAGTGCGAGTCCGTGAGCGTTTGTTTCACCGATTTGAGCCAACGCTGCATTTGAATAGAGTGTGAAGCCTAGTAAAGCCATCCATGCCGCGGACACAAAACCTTTCATAAACCTTTCTCCTCTCGATGCAACAAGGAGGACTGATAGGCCTCCGTGCAAGTTGTGCTTAGAAGAAAGATTTTAGCATGTTACGCGCGAAAATGCTTGTGTCTACCCTAGTGAAGTAGAGTGTCAGTTGAGGGAGATTTAACCGGTAGCAACCGGATCATCCCGGAGCCCAAACAGTTGTCACCATCATAAAATACGGCAAATTGTCCATTAGCAAGTCCGGGGTCTGGTTCGCTGAGGCTGACTAAGTAAGAGCCATCATTAATTGCATTTAGATGGCAGGTCACTTTTTTCGGTCCATGACGAACTTTCACCTTTAATTCCAAATTTTGCGGGGTGTTGCTCATCCAGTTAACGTCAGTAACGATAAAATCTCTTCTCGCCAGATCCTGTAGCAAGTCGCTGTGAGAGACGTAGACAATATTTTTGTCGCAGTCTTTATCGACCACAAACCATGGACCGCCGTGCAGCCTTAGTCCCTTGCGCTGACCGTAGGTGTGAAACCAAAAACCCTGATGGTTGCCGAGTTTTTTTCCGCTTTCCCATTCCCTGATTTCGCCTGGACGTTCCCCGAGGTGAAATTTTACGAATTCGTTATATTTGATTTTACCGAGAAAGCAGATGCCCTGGCTGTCGGGCCTATCTTTCGTCGGAAGATCCATTTCGTGA
>JBIIGV010000096.1:0-10622 GCA_044236265.1 Oligoflexales bacterium | reverse complement strand
GGCAGTGGGCCCAGGGGGAACAAACAACGCTGCAACTGTTCTTGAGACAGGTGAGATAGAAAGTAAGTTTGATCTTTCACTGGATCAACCGCTTGACGAAGATAAACGCGTCCGTTTTCCTCATACGTGGATGCGTAGTGACCAGTAGCGATTCTGTCGTAGCTATCGTCAATATAGTCGAGGAAAGCGCCGAATTTTACCCGCTGGTTGCAAAAAATATCAGGACTCGGAGTGCGACCAGCTTTGAGTTCAGAGATGGTGTAGCTTACGACGCGCTCGTTGTATTCCTGCTGAAGAGGAATGACCTTCAAGGGAATGTTTAACTTGTCGCAGACAGCGCGGACGTATGAGAGGTCTTCCTCCCAGGGGCACTGACCAAGGAAATGCAATTCATCTTCGAGCCATATTTTGAGATAAAACGCGGTAATGTCATGCGTCCCCTCTCGGGCAAGCATGCTGAGCACCACCGAACTATCAACCCCTCCGGAAACGAGGGCTGCAATCTTCATGACAAAACCTGACTTAAAAATAGACAGGACGAGTTTTTATGATATTTTAAGAGTTATTTCAATAAAATTCAGGCGGCTTATCCCGCTGATAAAGCTTTGAAATCAAAGGGATTTATTAACTCTTCGGCGTAAGACTTTCAATGTGACGACGGACATCATCAAGATCAAGGGCCTTCGTCTGCTCTTCCAATGCGCCTGAAAATACCTGCAGAGCCTTCATGTAGGCGACCCTGTTACGGTTGGGTGGCATCGAACGCATGAGATCTGGAAGCGGACGAGCATCTTCTGGAATCTGGTCTGGTGTCTTAAGAGTCCTTGCTGCATAGACGGTTGCAGGCATGCCGTTTGGCATTTGAATCTCACACTGGAATTCCTGCCAAATAAAAATTTCAATTTTTGGTAAACTAGTTCGCCCGGCAGCTGCATCAATCAATTGTGGGTTGATAGGAAGGCTGGGATTTACATCGCAGATAATGCCAGGAACATCTCCAGGATCAGACGGAATTACAATCAATCCGTCCTCTCGTTTAACCGCGACTAGAAGAACAGCGATATCAGTAGGACAGTGGATCAGAGTGGCCATAATTTTGTCCTGACGGGGTGATGGATTGGTGTCCTTGTTCGAGCTTGTCCATAATCTGGCGCGCAAGACTTTCTAGACACTCCATGACACCTACATTCTGCGTGGCACATGTCTCAAAGTCTGGATAACCAGCTGAATTAAGTTCTTGGCGGAGAATGTCGATGGGCAGAATGCCGTCGAGATCTCGTTTGTTGTATTGGATGACGCGAGGCAACTCAGCGACGTTATAGCCTTCGTCTTGAAGGAGGCGTCGACACTTGTTCATGGCCTTGGTGTTCTCGATCAGGCTTTCGATGCGTGAGTCCGCCACAAAAACAAATCCGTCGACCCCGCGAAGAATCACCGAGGCTGTGCTTTGATAGAGACTACTCACCGGCAACGTGAACAGATGCAATTTGACGTGAAAGTCGCCGAGCTGTCCGATACTGAGCGGTAAAAAGTCGAAGTATCTGGTGGAGCCGTCTTCTTGCTGGAGCTCCAAAAGTCCTGAGCGTATTTCTGCTGATGTTTGGTTGAAAATCGAGCGAAGGTTCTCTGACTTTCCTGAAGACGACGGTCCAAAGTAGATGACCTTACAATGAATATCTTTAGTCTCAAAATTCGTAAATGCCACGTTCAGCCCTTCAGTCGAATTAGGAGTTCACTTCAATTGACTCTATTGTAGCATTAAATAAATTCAGCGCATCCTTGGTCAGAGGATTATTTTGAGCATTGTTGAGTATTTGTTCTTTTTTTTCAGCCGACTCCCGCTGATGAATCACCGATAGTGTCTCTGGTAAGGAGTTTTGTGGCTCCGCCTGAGTCGTAGTGGCACCCTTCTTTGCTGTGAAACTAATAGAACCTTTAAAGCCGAAGAGATCGCTAAAGGCCTCTTTGAGCTTCTTTTGTTCGTCGGCCTTCAGCAGAGCTGCTGAAAGAAAGCTTTCACTTGGAATCACCAACTCAATCTTAGTTGGAGAATAAGTTACAGGGTGAACATCCTCTAGTCGCTTGGCTTGGAGGGGTTTGTGTTTTTTCCAGATGTCGACAAGCTCACGCCAAGTCGCCGGCATTGATTTGCTTTGTGAGCCTTCGGCTGTGATCACATTTTGAGGGGTGGGCACGCTGCTTAACGGTTCCGTTGCCGCAGCTGGAGCTGGGGCCTGCACTTGCGCTGGGGGTTGGACGGAAGCGGTAATCGGAGTAACTGGTGCAGGTGCTTGCTGCTTGGTATGCAGAGACTCACGGATGTTTGCCATTGTTTTTGCGGCACCGAGCTGCGGGCTTGGCGAGCTTTTTACTGGTGATCCTTGTTGTGGGCTGGCTTGCAATAAAATTCCCGGATCCAAGCACCATTCCAGGCAATAGTTTTCCATGATGTAACGATCAAGAACCGAGCCATCAAGTTCAGATCTTGATTTAGCCAACGTTCTGAAGATTCGGTTGAGATCTGCAGGACCAGCTTTGCGCGCGATGTCACTTATACATCTCGTCTCTTCGTCATCTAGTCCTAGAGCCTTAAAGTCAACATGATCTGTTCCGATGTCGCGAGCGATAAACCCATGCCGAGCAATAGCTGCAGTTTTTTCTGCAACATCCTGCATGCTTACACCGCTTTTTTCCATGGCGTCCAGAATGGCGATGACGTCCTCTGGAGAGCGAGTCACGAGAGCATCCAATAACGCAATAAATTGAGTGGATGATGCGTGGGAAATAATTTTTTCGAGTGCTGCGACCGTAACCTGACCTTCGCCGAAAGCTATCGCGTGATCAAGTAAGGTCAGTGCATCGCGCATGGATCCATGGCCCTCGCGAGCGATGGCTGCAATAGCCTTGTCTTCAAACGCTATGTTTTCGGCTTTAAGCACCTGTGCAAGACGGTCGCGAATGGTGTTTGTGTGCAGGCGCTGCAGGTGAAACACCTGGCAACGACTCATGATCGTCTGTGGGATTTTATGGAGTTCTGTGGTTGCAAAAATAAACACAACGTGTGCAGGTGGTTCTTCCAAAGTTTTTAGAAGAGCATTGAAGGCACTCTGCGAGAGCATATGAACTTCGTCGATGATATAGATTTTAAATCTTGAGCGTTGTGGGACGTAGGCGATGGTTTCCCTTAGTGCACGGACATCATCAACTCCGGTGTTAGATGCGCCGTCGATTTCAATTACATCTTCGTGAATACCTTGATTGATGGCTAAACAGCTCTCGCATTTATTGCAGGGCTCAGCCGACATCGCGGCATCGCAGTTTAAAGCCTTGGCATAAAGACGAGCTGATGTGGTTTTACCGATTCCGCGTACACCACTGAAAATCACTGCGTGAGATTCACGTCCAAGTTTGATTGCGTTACCTAGAGCGACAGCTGTGGCGTCTTGACCTACAAGTTCACTAAAAGTTGCTGGACGATATTTTCTGGCCAGTGGGATATAACTTTTGGAGGGAGTCATTGTTCACCTGCATCCCAAAAAAACAAAAAGCCCAAAGTGATAGCCAGATGCACCGAACACCTACCAGATCTCACTACCGTTGCTACCTTCCGGTCCTGGCGGGGTTCGCGGGACGGTATCATCCGGGATCTGGCCATCACTTTAGGCTTTTGTCAGATTGACGTATGAGACGTCCTCCGACAGCCGCCGTTATGGCATAAAACTTCGGAGAGCTCGACTAAAAACCTACATTGCCTGTCAATTTTGTCACGACATCTATATATAGATGGGGTTTCCGCAGACGGGGCAATGTTCATCATGGCTGCGGAGACTATATAGAGAGCGGGAGGGGGTTGTCCAGTGAAGGCGTTGCTACAAAGGGTCTCATCGGCCAAGGTGACGGTTTCTTCTGAAATAATTGGAGAAATTCCTGCGGGATGGCTTGTGTTACTCGGCGTTGCAAAGACTGACACAGAGGCTGACATCCCTAGATTAGTTGATAAAATACTGGGGCTTAGACTTTTTTCTGACGCAGATGGTCGCTTTAACCTGTCAATTCAAGATACCAAGGGTGCCTTTTTAGTGGTCAGCCAGTTTACGCTTTATGCTGACTGTAGCCGAGGTCGACGCCCGGGATTTAGCGATGCTGCTCCACCTGATGAAGCGCGGCGCCTATACGAAAAATTTGTAGAGTCTCTTCGCGCTTCAGGACTTACTGTTGAGACGGGCTCATTTGGCGCTGACATGAAGGTCTCACTGGTCAACGATGGCCCGGTCACAGTGATGTTAAATACGAGAGAGCTTGCAAAATAACGCCGGAGCGTTGGCATATCGATGATGCGCTTAAATTCCAACAATGATCAGCTTTCGAATCAACGACTCTCGGTCGTGATGGAGCATCTTGCCCAAATCTGTCAACGTCAGGAAGTCACGATTGGTTCACTGCTCCATGAATTGAATGTCTATGGGCATATGTTAGTTTGTTTGTTATTTGCAGTGCCGTTTCTGCTTCCCGTTCCTCTGCCAGGACTGTCGACTATTTTTGGATTTGTGATTGGGATGGCCTCATTGCAGGTGATTTTAGGTAAAGATCCCTGGGTCCCTGCTTCCTGGCGCAATAGAAAAATTTCATCGGACATATTAGTCAAGATGTTTGAGGCCGCACAACGCGTTCTCCGAAGAACCGAGACATTGATTAAACCAAGACTCGGATTTTTTGCGCATCACCCAGGATTTGTGCGTTTCAATGCCTTGGTTGTTTTGTTGACGGCGGCTCTTCTCTCACTGCCAATGCCACCAGGGTTTAATGCGCCACCGGCTTTAGCGATTATCGTGTTAACTATTGGAAGCCTCGAAAAAGATGGCGTGATGGTGATCGCCGGTTATCTCCTGGCGATCATCAATGCAATTCTTTTTGTAGCCCTCTTCTCACTTGGCTTGGATGGCGTAAAAGCCTTACTTGGGTTGGCCTAAGCCTTATTATTGAAAGGATCGCAAAGGTTTAATCCACTCGCTTTTGAACTTCTCTTTGTCATAGACGATGCCAACCCGGAAGTTTTTGAGTATTTCTTTTGCGACTCGTTGAATATCTTCTGGTGTCACAGCTTCAATTCGGCTTGGCCATTCATACATGATTGACGCATCACCGAAGTATACCTGGGCATTCGATAATGCTCCTGCAAGTTGATCGTGCGTCTCCATCGTTAAATAGTACGCTGTAGTGAAAACGTTCTTGTATTCCTTGAGCTCTTCCGGAGAGATCTTTGTGTCGCGAAGTCCCTTGATGACTGACGCAATAGTTTCGAGAGTTTCTTTTGGCTTGGATGTGGATGCTGAGATTGTTCCTATTCCTTGATTCATTTGTAGCGTGTTGGCGTGTACGGCATAAGATAGACTTTTCTTGGTGCGAACTTCTTCGTGAAGTTTTTCGCTTAGTATTTCAAAAAGGACTTCGGCAGCGGCAGCATCGGTGGCTGTCGCAGACGGGGCGTTAAACTTAGCCCTGATATAGGCTGTCGGGATATCTCGATGTTCAAATGCTACAGCATTCTGGACATTGAAAGCGGGTGCTGGAACAGACTTTCCTTGTCGCTGAATTTTACTTAGTTTTCCAAGCTTGGATTCCAGTGTGGAAAGGGTCTTTTTTGAGATTTTTGGGCCGGCATAGGTCACAAAAATATTCGTCGCATCAAAGACAGTGTTGTAATAACTGCGTAGATTTTCTGCCGTCAATGATTCTGTTTGTTTGATGCCGTCCTCGGGTAATAGTCGATAGGGATGATTCGTGTCATAGAAGACCGTATTAACGACCGAGTTAACCCGGGATTCTGGATTTTGCATCTCCTGCTGAAAGTCCGCGACTCTTCGTTTCTTTACCAGGTCCACGTCTTGAGGATTAAAAGATGGTTCTGTGACAACGGATAGCAGCAGATCCAGGGCTTGGGGCAAGTACTCACTAATCGCCTCGACTTCGCAAGCACTCATTTCAACGCCGCCGCTACAGTTGACGCTAATGGAATACTTTTCGGTCATGGAGAAAATTTTCTCCTTAGAAAACTTTTTCGTGGCATAGGGCATGGTTGAAAAAGCCGCTAGATTGACTGCGCGTCGCTCCGCGGGAAGATGTGAAGAGCCAGTCAAGAATCGAACTTCGATATGAACGATATCACTCCCTGGCGTTTCTCTAGCGATGACGGGAATTCCATTTTCAAGCCAGGTTTTTGAGGTGAGTTTGCGATCTGTGCCAGAAATTGATGACTCAGCTCCTAATGCGTGCGTTCCCAGCATCAGGATCACTAAGGAGACAAATAAACGTCGCTTCATGTTGCTATCCTCGTGTGCTCAAAAGTGATGGTCAATAGTTCTTGAGTAGTTTTTCCGCTAAAGGCGCGGAATTATCTTTGATGTTCGCCTTTTCTGAATCTTGGGGACTTAACAAAGTCGCAGAAACATATGGCTTATCGATCAAATATTTTTTAACGAAATTTTGAACGTCTTTGAGTGTGACTTTGTCCATAGAGCGTAAATAGTTGTCGTAATAATCCATCCCGGTCACAGCCCACCAGAAGGCGAGTGTTTTGGCGTAGGCGCTGGGCTTATTAAGGTCCATCTTGTAACCGATCTTGAGTTTTCGTCGCACATCGTCAAGTTGAGACTGGGTGAAATATCCCGACTTCGTCCATTCTTTGGGCTCTTTGAGAAGCTCGGCTCTTGTCTTGAGTGCGTTTTCAGGGGTTGTCATGGCATACATTACAAGTTCACCAGCCTGACTCTGTGTGTGATACGAGAAGCCAGCATTTAGTGCCAAGCCACTGTCGATATATTTCTTAAAGAACTTGCCTGAGCGGTGATCCAGTAGCTGAATGAGGATGTCGACTGCCCAAGAGTCAGCCTTGTCGATCTTGGCGCGCGGACCCTTCCAAGTGATCTGTTGGTTGACGTTCTGAGCAAGCGGATGAGTTCTTACAATCTCAGTCGTCGCCGGAAATGCTGGAAAATCTCCTCGATTGAGCGGTTTCCATCCGGCCGGTGTCGTCCAGCCCGCAAAATGCTTATTCACCATTTCAGGTAGCTTTGCTGGATCCACATCACCAGCCACAATCAAGGCGCTGTTTCCAGGAACAAAGACATCTTTCTTTATCTGTAACAATTGCTCTCTGGTCGTCTTCTCAATAATTGATCGTCGACCTAAAGGATTGCGCAGGTGCTCCTGATTGCCATAAATCGTCATGCGTTCCAGGTTAAACAGATCAAAACCAGGCTGACTGGCATTACGATCATACTCGTCAAGGACGACCTTTCTTTCGCGCTCCATTTCGTTGGTCTCTAGTAACGGGGTGCTGATGGCATCAGCCATAAACTGAAGGCCCTCGTCGAGATTTTTGGACGGCAGTGTGAAGTAGTAGCGTACCATTTCAGCGCTGGTGTCACCGTTGAACGTGATGCCTAGCTGTCTGACTCTTTTGCTGAAGGCTTCCTGATTGGGAAGGCGCTGATTGCCTTTGAAGAACATGTGCTCCCATACGTGAGTCAATCCATTGGTGGTTGGTGTCTCAGTCATAGCTCCGGCTTTGACTACCAAAACGATGGTGACCAAGGGAACCTTGGACATTGGTACCGCCAATATTTCCATTCCGTTTACAGCCGTAGCAGAGCGATAGGGTTTCGTGGTGGAAGACCATGCTGTTTGAGCCAGCAACAGTCCGGTTGCCAACAGAAGTCCAAAAACTTTCATGTTAACCTCAATCTTTTGCTTGATTATGTGGGTAAGCGTTCAGCCACAATTTCTGCAATATCTTTTACGACGACTTGTTCGCCTTTGCCTTCGCCTTTGATGCCGTCTGTCATCATGGTCATACAGAAAGGGCATGCTGTAGCGACAGTGCTGGCGCCTGTTTTAATTGCCTCTTGAGCGCGTTCGACGTTGACGCGCGTTCCAATGTGCTCTTCAAGCCACATCCGACCTCCGCCGGCTCCACAGCAAAAGCCCTTTTCTTTGTTGCGCTCCATTTCAACGACCGGTGCTTTTGTCACGCTTGCAATCGCGTTACGCGGTTCCTCATACACTTCGTTGTGACGTCCGAGGTAGCAGCTGTCGTGATACGTCACAGATTTAGCTTCATCAGGAACGCTTGACGCTTTAATTTTTCCATCGTTAACCAAGTCCGTGATCAGCTGGCTATGGTGAATCACCTCAGCGTTAAAGCCGAAGTCCGGGTACTCGTTTTTGATGGTGTTAAAGCAATGTGGACAGCCTGTGACGACCTTTTTTACGTTGTACTTTTTCAAGGTTTCAACATTTTCTTGAATCGCCATGTTCGCTAGATACTCGTTACCTAAGCGGCGGGCTGTATCACCGTTGCACTTCTCCTCTGTCCCGAGAATCGAGAAGCTGATGTTGGCTGATTGCATGATTTTGGCGATTGATTTGCTGACCTTTTTATAACGATCATCGTAACTACCAGCGCAACCGACCCAGAAGAGGTAGTCAACATCACTTTTCTGCGCCATGGTTGTAACGCCGAGTCCGTCTGCCCATTTAGCGCGATCGCTATGGGGCATGGCCCAAGGCGAAAAGTTATTCTCAAGATTTTTGAAGGTGTTGCCAAGTTCCGCAGGGAAGTTTCCTTCAGTCAGCGTCATGTAGCGTCTCATATCGACGATAGCTGGTATGTGTTCGATGTAAAGAGGGCAGGCTTCCATACAAGCCCCACACGTGGTGCAGCTCCAGAGTTCATCTCGGTGCACGATACCAGGGGCTGAGTCATCGCCAATGAGTGGTTTGCGTTTGCTAGGATCTGGATTTGCAACGCTATCCTGTAAAGTCTCTTTCAGGTGGTGGATAATCTTGCGCGGATCAAGTGGCTTTCCCGTGTAGTTGGCGGGACATTGTTCGGTACAGCGACCACACTCAACGCAGGTCATGCCGTCAAGTAGTTGCTTCCAGGAGAAGTCCTCCATTTTTCCTGCGCCGAAAGTTTCGGCGTCATCTTTGAATTCCATTGGGCGCAGACGTCCGCGGCCTTTGTGGCTTCTAAAGAAAATATTTGGCCACACCCAGATGAGGTGCTGGTGTTTTGAGAAAGGAAGGAACGTGGTGAAACTAAATAGAACCAGGCAGTGCACAAACCACCAAGACTTATAAAAACCGGCGTACCCCTCCGATGATGCAACTCCGAAGATAGATGCGACAGAACTTGCCAAAGACCATGAGAGGGGGACAAAAGAACTGGAAATGGCTTGCTCATCTGAGAGTCCCGCTTTTGCGCCCATGTAAAGCATAGTGGTTACGACAAGTGCCAAAATAAAGCTTAAAACAATGTAAGCATCGACGCGGCTGGACTTGGCCAGTCCCTCAAATCGCTTGGGTGGGAAAAACATACGTCGCAATATGGCATATGAAATCGCCAGAGCAACGGCGGTATTACCGTAGTCTTGCGACAACAGGTAAACGTTAAATAGAGGTCCGTCACCTAGAATCCACTTGTAGGAAAAACCAGGAATGATTCCTGACAAGATGGTCTCACCAGTGCCGATGGTTACGGTGACAAATCCCCAGAAGATGAGCGCATGCATGATACCAGCAGAAAGGTCCTTGAACATCTTTTGTTGAAGGAAGCCAAAGAGAACGGTTTCTTTCACGCGCTCGGCTAAATTATCTATTCTGACGTCGTCAGCACCTTTTCCTAGTTGGACCTTGGCCCATGTGCGGCTTAAGTTGTAACCGAAGTAACCAAAGACTCCAGCACTCACCAACGCAAATACGACGTTAAAAATACCCATCAGCATGCCTCCATGAGACGTCTTGAGATCAGTAAATGTGCAAATAATTTTAGTCGATTACAGCGGGGAAATCTACGGAGATCAAAAGGGGTTGCTCAATTGATGGTCACTTGCCAAATTTTGCCATGAAGGCCATATTAATGACTGATTTGAGTCGGGTTGGCGTGTCCAGTTCGATGGATGTCGACATGCAAGCCCGGGGGCCAATAAATGAACTCCACTACTAAAAAGATTGAACCAAGGCGCCTAAAGGGTTTTCGGGATTTTATGCCTGACCTTATGGAGCTGCGGTCACGCCTGCAGTCTGATATTCGCCGTCATGCGAAGCTCGCTGGGTTTAGGGAGATCGGGACTCCAGTTCTTGAGTATGCAGAGACTCTGCTCGGTCAAGGAAGTGATGAAACAGATAAACAAGTCTACCGCTTCGAAGATCACGGTGAGCGCAAGGTAGCTATGCGCTTTGATTTGACTGTGCCTTTTGCGCGATTCGTCGCGGAGCACCAAGGCGAGCTTGTTTTTCCGTTTAAGCGCCTACAGATCGGTGATGTTTGGCGAGGAGAGAATACGCAGAAGGGTCGTTACCGCGAATTCTGTCAGTGTGATCTGGATATTATCGGTGTGGATAGCGTTAATGCTGATATCGAGATTCTCGCTTGTTTTTATAAAATTTTGTCTGGCTTTGATCTTGGTGGTTTTACCATGCGTCTTGGTAATCGCGTACTTCTCTCCGCGATGCTCGGTAAAGCGTTTCCAGGAATTGATGCGCAAGGCGAAACTGATGCGCTAATTGCGCTCGATAAACTAGATAAAATTGGTGCTGATGGTGTCAGTGAGCTGTTGGGA
>JBIIGV010000220.1:0-2800 GCA_044236265.1 Oligoflexales bacterium | reverse complement strand
AGTATCCGCGTCCATTACCGGATGGGTAAAGGAGACTTTTCGATCGACTTGAAGGGGCTTAAACGGTCAGAGGAGATGGTCCTGGAGGTCCCGCCGCCTTCTGGAAGGCATCGGGGGAGGAGTAGTTCGAATACTGCTTGCAATGGCGGCCCCACCTGGAATCGAACCAAGAATTAACCCTTAGGAAGGGCTCGTTATATCCATTTAACTATGAGGCCGTAAGTGGGCGAGGACCGCTCACTAGTCTTCAATACAATATCCGGTCCACTGTCCGCTATCATATAAAGCGTACGCATAGAACCATCTTAAAACTTTTGCGTCAGTTGGCATTGGTACTTGGTCAGGCATTTTGTCGGAGATTTTTCCGTCGATCGCAAAACACCAGCCCCATGCTTTCATGGTGGTGTCCGTGATGACTTCAAGCTCGCTACCCTGGCCAAAGATTGCTGTGATCCCAGCCTCAGATCCAGCAAAGGGAATGCTGTGACTGGTAAAACCATCGACTGTAACAAATCCCGCGCTAGAGTCAGGGCTCGGCGTAGGAAGTTCATAGGAAACAACGGCGGAGCTTTTGTCGCGTATAACCAGACTGAGTCCCCATGCAGGCCAAGCAGGGCCCATCAGGGACATTGCAGTCAAAAGTTGGGGTAGGCTTTTAATCATAGGTGTCGGATCATAGGTTCTTGGATTGCCAATGTAAAGTTCTGCCGCTATACAGTAGGGCCCATAGATGTTTAAGCCTAAAATTTAATCAAAGTTAGGTCATGCAATTGAAGACAGTTAAACGCCATCATTTAATGCTTATGCGCCCAGGGTTTGAAGCTGCACTACGAGACGAGTTGTCCGCGCGCTTTGGCCTTGAGGGTGAGGTGGTTTGTCGCGCTGGCGTTGCGCTACCCGAGTCTGCGATTTTGCCGGCTGTTAAGGGCACAGTCTTTGCACGTCAGTCACTGCCACGTGCGCTCCATATCACGTATTCTGACATTAATGTCGCTGCACAAGCAGTGATAGACCGCATTGATGTCATGACAAAGAGAGGCAATCGCCAGCAGGGCTCATGGACTCTGCATGCCTTTGCCATTGATGATGATGATCAATTAAGGCGGGCCAAAGATATTGCAAAGCTTGTGATGCAACACGCGCGCAGTCATCAAAAAGAGTTTTTGAAACGCTACGTTTCTGCCGATGATTTTGCAAAAGGAGAGCGTGCCGCATCAGATATCCTATTGCAGATTTATGTTCCTTCACCCACGGATGTTTGGTTTTCCGCGGGAACGGTGGCCGATGGCGTATCTGTCTGGGAGGCAGGATTTCAACGCATGAAAACACTTCCAGGTGCGCCATCACGGAGTGCTAGCAAACTGGAAGAGGCTTTACTTCGACTGGGCGTTTTTCCATCGAAAGGTCAGACTGCCGTCGATTTGGGTGCCGCTCCAGGTGGCTGGAGTTATGTTCTGGCATCCCATGGCGCCCATGTTGTGGCGGTCGATCACGCAAAACTGACCATTAAAAACATGTCAAAGCTCAAAGGTCGAATTGAGCATCTAAGTGAAAATGGGCTTACGTATTTACCGCCTGCGCCCGTTGACTGGATGGTTTGTGATATGGTGATGGGCGCCAAAGATACGCTGAAGGTCCTGAAGCGTTGGCTTGATGCAGAGGCGATGAAGCACTTTGTGGTCAATATTAAGCTACCTAAGACAAACCCCTGGCCCCAGGTTCGCGAGGCCCTCGACCTCATTGGGGGCTATGGTTGGGCACAGGTCTCTGGGCAACACTTGCTCCATGACCGCAGTGAAATTACGTTACTAGGACGTAAATTTAAAAAATTAATATAATAAATACAAGTGCTTATGTTGATAGGCGATTTTTTCCTAAAGATCCCATTTTCCCGTCCGATTGACTTCTTAAGAGCTCCAATGTCGTGAGCCTAAGGAGGGAATCGTTATGAAATTTGGTATGAAGAGGAATGAGGCGGGCTTCAGTTTAGTGGAGCTCATGATCGTCGTTGGTATCATTGGTATCCTGGCTTCTTTAGCGATGCCAAAGATGCAGGTGTTTATGGCGAAGGCGCGTCAAACTGAAGGTAAGGGTATTATCACAAATATTTATGCGCTTCAGCAGAGCTACTTCACGGAAAATAACACGTTTAATGCAACGCCTGCGACAATCGGATACGTGCACAATACTGGCTCGAAGTGGAACGCACCAACGATAGCTGCTGGAGCAGCCGGTATTGCTACATCGTTTACGTCATCAACGACGAATGCCGTGGCTCTGTGCACAGGTGTTGCTGTTGGAGCTAATACCATTTCTGGAAATGAGCTCGGAGCGATCACTGCACCAGCTCCTGCATGTAACTAATGAGTTAGTTTCGATTAGTAATCAAAGCCCGCTACGGAATACGTAGCGGGCTTTGATTACTTTGAATCGGAAAAAATCAAGCTAAGCCTATCTATCAATGCTCCGTAATCAACACAGGCCTGCGACTACGCAGCATGGAATGAAAGGGCAATTGGCCTACTGCAAAGGGCTTTCGACGCCAGGTGCGGTGTCTTCCAAAAATCATCAAATCTGCTTTATTGTCTTCCGCTAATTTTAAAATCGACTCCACCGGTTCTCCTTGCAAAAGCAAGGTTTTGACTTTACCGCCGCGGGCTTCAACGAGATGTTTTCTGCCCGGAGCACGCTCTGCGAGCTTTGTCTCGACAGACTTCATGGCAGCCGTCCATACGGTATTAAGATCAAGAGCGCCCTCGGGTGTATGACTTGCTGCAGCTGCAGATGTCAGGGCATCCTT
>JBIIGV010000230.1:0-10792 GCA_044236265.1 Oligoflexales bacterium | reverse complement strand
TCTCGACACAATCTTATTAATGTACTCCGACGTTCTCGCGCCAGGACGAATCCCAGGAATGAAGCCGCCATGCTTTTTCAAGCTCTCAGCGATATCATCAGCTTTAAATGTGATGGACGTGTAGAAAAACGCAAAGAATAGAATCAGCAGAACGTAAACAGTGTTATAAAGCCAACCACCTGGAACGAAAGCTGAATTGATAACATCTGCAAACTTCGACTGCGGCGACACAGCCGCTATCGTTTGCGGAAACTGTAGCAGGGAGCTCGCAAAAATCGGCGGAATAACACCAGCCGCATTTAGACGGATGGGTAAGTGAGTATTTTGGCCCCCGTAGATTTTGCCACCAACCTGACGCTTAGCGTACTGAACCGGAACCTGACGAACGCCTTGCTCCATGAACACCACACCAGCGATAATCAGAACGACCAGGACAATAATCATCAGAATGCGACCAAGATCCATCTGGCTCTGGGCGTACTGAGAGTATGTACTGGTAATGATCTTGGGAAGTCCCGCGACGATACCAGAGAAGATAATCAGGGACATGCCGTTTCCAACGCCAAATTCCGTAATTCTCTCGCCAAGCCACATCACGAAAGCAGTACCAGCGGTCAAACTAAGAGCCGTCATTAAACGCCAAGCAAGTCCGCCTTCAATCACCAATCGACCACCCTGGAACGCCTGGCTTTCCAAGCCAGCAGCAATCATGTAGCCCTGGAACAAAGCCAGAATCATGGTTGCATAACGAGTGTACTGGTTAATTTTGCGACGTCCGGCTTCGCCTTCTTTAGAGAGTTGCTCCAGATAAGGAACGACGACCGTCAGAAGCTGCGCAATGATCGAAGCCGAGATGTAAGGCATCACTCCAAGCGCAAACACACTGAAGCGCTCAAGTGCACCACCCGAGAACATGTTGAACATCCCGAAAAGATTCGCGCCCTGGGTCCTAAAGAATTCAGCAAGAGCAGGTGTGTCAACTCCGGCAATCGGAATGTGAACACCGATACGGTAAATAGCAAGAAATAGTAGGGTATAGAGAATCTTCTTCTGAAGGTGATTCAGCGTGCCCTCAGGAAGCTTACTGATGCCTTGAGCCACGCTCATTTCTCCTTAACTTCGACGCTTCCGCCCGCTTTCTCAATAGCCGACTTCGCGGTAGCACTAACCTTGTGAACTGCGACTGTCAGTTTCTTTTTGAGCTCACCCTTACCAAGAACCTTCACTGGGTTGGCTGGGTTGCGAAGTAGTCCCTTTTCGTTAAGGAATTCTGGGGTCACCTTCGTGCCTGCGTCAAACTTCTCGAGCACCGAGATGTTTACCACGTTGTACTCAACGCGGAATGGATTTGTAAAACCACGCTTTGGCAAACGACGGTAAAGAGGAGTTTGACCACCCTCAAATCCAGCGCGAATACCACCGCCCTTACGAGCTGTCTGACCTTTGCCACCGCGAGCAGCCGTCTTACCGAGACCGCTACCTGGGCCGCGACCAAGGCGCTTTTTCTTCACGTTGGAACCAGGAGCAGGGCTCAGGTTTCCAAGATGCTTCATTTCAGTTTTCGTTGTCATTTTATCACCTTCTAGTTGAGATCAACGTCTCACGCCTTAAGTTCGTAGCTAACAAGGTGCTTAACCTTGTTGATCATGCCGCGGATACAGTTGTTGTCTTTGTGAGTCTTAGTTTTCCCAATACGACCGAGACCCAAACCTTTCACCACACGCTGGTTGGCTTCGGATTGGCCGATCAGGCTGCGCTTTTGCGTCACAACAATCTGGCTCATGTTCTAACTCCTATCTTCTTCATCTCACTCTCGTTGCGAGTGAGCATTTCTATTACTTGGCTGCTGCTGTCTTTTTTGCTGCTGTTTTCTTCTTAGATCCACGAACTTGAAGAACCTCTGCAAGCGTCTTTCCACGAGTTGCAGCATAATCATCAGGAGATACGAGTTGTGTCAAACCATTTACAGTTGCACGAACAACTGAGTGATAGTTCTTGGTGCCATGCACCTTACAAACGATGTCCTGAATACCAGCCAATTCACAAATGATACGAACCGCACCACCGGCAATCGTTCCAGTTCCCTTTTTCGCAGGGAACATCAGAACTTTTGCGGCACCAAACTTGCCAGTCACGTCAAATGGAATCGTTCCATCAAGTGCAACGACTTTGACTAGATTTTTCTTAGCCTGATCTGCACCCTTCTTGATTGCGTCGGGAACTTCGCCAGCCTTGCCTAAGCCAAAGCCAACGCGACCTTTGCCATCACCCACCACTACAAGAGCAGAGAAGCTGAAGCGACGACCGCCCTTAACAACCTTTGCAACACGCGCAATGTGAACTACGCGGTCCTGGAAACCGTCACCTTCTTGACCCGCTGCGCCAGCGGCCTGATCAGGTCTCTTTACTTCTTTATTTTCTTTTTGTTCTTTTGCCACGAGATTCTCCTCGATTCTTTTATCAGTTGTCTGAGACGAAATTAGAAGTTCAAGCCACCATCACGAGCACCTGCAGCAAGAGCTGCGATGCGACCGTGGTAGCGATAACCGTTCTTATCAAAAACAACCGCGTCGATCTTGGCAGCCTTGCACTTCGCAGCAAGGTCCTTACCAACTTTTGTACAAACGTCTTTGTTTGCACGGCTACCAACTTCATAAGAGTTGACTGCAACGAGAGTCTTACCCGTTACGTCATCAATCACTTGAGCCGTGATGTGACGAGCAGAGCGGAATACCGACAAGCGCGGACGCTCTGCGGTTCCCGAGACTTTCTTGCGGATACGAAGCTTACGACGGAATCGAAGCTCATTCTTTTTTGCGACTTTATTTGCCATGGTTTCCTCACTTATACAGCAGGACGATAGTAGTTATTACTTCTTACCAGCTGCTTTACCAACTTTAGTTACGATCACTTCATCCATATATCGAATGCCCTTGCCATGATATGGCTCAGGTGGACGAATCCCGCGGATAGTTGCTGCAAGTTGCCCTACAACTTCTTTCTCTGGGCCTGAAACAACAATGTTGACAGCCTTGTCAATTTTCAACTCAACTCCAGCCGGAGCCTTGATTTCGACTGGGTGACTGTAGCCAACGTTTAGCGTGATATTCTTACCGCTTTGAGCAGCTTTGTAACCAACGCCCACGAGTGTCAGAGTCTTTGAGAAGCCTTGAGTCACTCCGTGAACCATGTTTGCGATAAGAGTGCGAGTCAGACCGTGGAAACGGGCATCTTCAACACCTGCTGTCTTTGGCACAACCTTGACGGCTCCGCCTTCAACAACTGCAGTCATGGAGTCGTGAATCTTGCGCTCTACAGCGCCCTTTGGGCCCTTAACCTTGACAGTCTGACCGCTAACGGAGACTTCAACGCCTTTTACAATTTCAACTGGTTTCTTACCAATACGAGACATGTTTTACTCCTCCGCCGATCAATAAACGGAACAGATGTGTTCGCCACCGACGTTGAGCTGGCGTGCCTCGCGGTCAGCCATCACACCCTTCGGAGTCGAAAGAATTGCTACGCCCAAGCCGTTTTTAACGTATGGGATTTTGTCTACGCCAACATAAATACGCTGACTCGGAGTGCTAACGCGCGAAATGTTGCGGATAGCGCCTTGACCGTCGTCAGTGTACTTAAGAGCGATTTTGATAACGCCCTGTTTGCGGTCGCGGATACACTTATAGTTTTTGATGAAGCCTTCATCCTTTAGGATGTGGGTCACAGCAATCTTCACCATGGATGCTGGCACAGAAACAACTTCGTGTTTTGCTTGCTGTGCGTTGCGGATCCTGGTGAGAAGATCTGCGATTGGGTCATTTGCGCGCATATTTTTATCTCCAAAAATCTTGCAGTCGGTTGATTACCAAGAAGCCTTTTTTACACCCGGGAGCAGTCCCTTGAGGGCCATCAAGCGGAAGCAAATACGGCAAACGCCGAACTTGCGATAAACCGCCTTGGGGCGACCACAATTGGTGCAACGTGTGTAGGCACGAGTTGAAAACTTTGGCTTCTTGTTTGCTTTTTCGATCATGGCTTTAGTTGCCATTTTGAGCTCCTATCCTCTGGGCGTCCTGATTATTTACGGAACGGGAAGTTGAATTTATCAAGCAGGGCTTTTGCATGAGCGTCGTTTTCAGAGCTCGTTACAAAAGTAATCCCCATTCCACGGATTTTGTCGACCTTGTCATAATCGATTTCCGGGAAAATAATCTGCTCTTTCACACCGACAGTGTAGTTTCCACGACCGTCAAACGCTTTAGGGGTGAATCCCTTAAAGTCGCGAACACGAGGAACAGACACGTTGATAAAACGGTCGAGGAATTCCCACATGCGCGCACGGCGAAGAGTCACCGAACAACCGATTGGTGCACCCTGACGAAGCTTAAATGTTGCGATGCTCTTCTTAGCGCGAGTCAAAACCGGCTTTTGGCCAGTGATGGCAGCTAACTCAGCGGCAGCAGCTTCCAGAGTTTTGATGTTCTGAGTCGCTTCTCCTTGACCGATGTTGACCACGATTTTTTTCAATTGTGGGACCTGCATCACGTTTTTGAGACCCAGCTCTTTTACGAGAGCTGCGCGGAACTCTTTTTCATACTGTTTTTGAAGTCTTGGCATATCCATTGTTGTTCTCACTTTCGAACAATCGTTGAGTGTCAATTACAATACTTCGGGAGCGAGGGACGCAATGCGACCAAAACCCGCTACACGAACTTCACGTGCTACCGGCCCGAAAATACGGGTGCCGACTGGCTCGTTATCTTTGCCTTTGATGAGTACCGCAGCATTCTGATCAAAGCGGATGGTAGAACCATCTTTGCGCTTGATTTCTTTCGTAGTGCGGACAACGACTGCCTTGTGCACGGAGCCTTTTGCTACCTTGCTGTTGGCGACCGCCTCTTTGACCGAGACTACGATGATATCGCCGACGGAGGCATACTTCTTCTTACTTCCACCCAGCACTTTGAAGCACTTCAGCCTCTTAGCTCCTGAGTTGTCCCCTGCCGCGAGGACTGTTTCCATCTGGATCATTTCGTTCGCTCCTATAAGTTTCGCGCTTGCTTGATACAAGCACCCAATCGAACCTAAATTACGCCTTACGTACAACTCGTACCAAGGTGAACTTCTTTCTTGCACTCAATGGACGGCTAGGGGTGATGATCACCTCGTCACCAATCTTTGATTGATTCGTGTCATCATGAAACATTAGCTTCGTGCGACGACGGATGTACTTGCCTGCGAGCGGGTGCTTCACTAGGCGCTCGACGACGCCAACGCGGGACTTCGTCATCTTGTCGCTGGTTACAACGCAGCGAATTTCTTTTACAGTTTTGTTGGTTTCGGATGCCTGACTCATTGTTGCCTCTTAATTATTTCTTGCTTTTTTGAGCGACTGCGTTGGTCTTCTCACCACTGACTGTGAGCAGGCGAGCCAGCGTCTTACGCAGGTTACGAGACTTGCTCTTAGACTGTGGACCGGCGTTATACACGTCCATACGAAGGCCGACAAGCTCTTTACGAATCAACTTGGCAGCATCTCCAATTTTCTTGGAGTCCATGGCGCGCACTTCTTTTACATTTAGCTTATTGATATCCATAACTTAACCCCACGGATCATCTTGTCTGGTGATGAGTTTCGTCTTGATGTTGAGCTTGGCAGCGGCAAGGCCAAGAGCCTCAGACGCCACAGCCTTATCGACACCGGCCATTTCATAAAGGATTTTGCCTGGTTTGATCACCGCGATGTAGTACTCTACGCCACCTTTACCAGAGCCCATTCGGGTCTCCGCAGGCTTCTTGGTGATAGGCTTATCTGGGAAGATCTTGATTAGAACTTCTCCACCACGCTTAATGTGACGGGTCATGGCAATACGGGCTGCTTCGATTTGACGAGCAGTCACCTTGCCAGATTCAAGAGCCATTAGACCGTAGTCACCCTTTGTCAACTCGGTGCCGCCTTTGGCCTTACCCTTGATGCGTCCTTTGTGGGACTTGCGGTATTTTAATCTCTTAGGGGCTAGCATTGTGCTTTCCTCTCAGCTTAAGTAAAAATCAGTTAGTAAGAATGTCGCCTTTGAAGATCCACACCTTAACGCCTGTTAGGCCATAAGTCGTGTAAGCTTCAGCTGTTGCATAGTCGATATCAGCGCGCATCGTATGGAGAGGAACACGACCTTCCATATAGCGCTCTGTGCGGGACATGTCTGCTCCACCAAGGCGTCCTGAAAGACTGACCTTGATGCCTTTTGCGCCAGCTTTAATCGACTGTGTCATCGCCTTTTTCATTGCACGGCGGAACGACACGCGCTTTTCAAGCTGCTGACGAATGTTTTCAGCAACGAGTTTCGCGTCCAAGTCAGGCTTCTTTACTTCAAATACGTTTAGAACTGGATCACCGGACTTGATCTTGCACTTCGTTACGATTTCCTTCTTAAGATCGTCAGCTCCAGCGCCTTTCTTACCGATGATGATACCGGGGCGGCTGCTGTGGATGTTAATCTTAAGGTTACGAGCTGCGCGCTCAATTTCCACATGGGAAACGCCAGCGGCTTCGAACTTCTTATTGATAAACTTACGGATCTCAATGTCTTCCTGGAGAAGGGACTTGTATTTATTGTCCGCAAACCAGCGAGATGACCACGTACGAGTGATGCCTAATCTAAAACCAATTGGATTTACTTTCTGTCCCACGCTTTCTGACCTCTTCCTTTCTTGAGTTTAATCAGACTTCCTTGACACGCAGAGTTACATGCGACATCCGCTTTTTTACCGGTGTCGCGCGACCCTGTGCGCGAGGAATGAAGCGCCGGAGGGCCGGCCCCATATCTACAGTCACTTCCGCGATATGTAGACGATCCACATCAATAGTTGCCACGTCTGAAGCGTTGCTGATCGCTGACTTCAAAACTTTAGACATGATGCGCGCACCCTTCTTATTGGTGAGCTGCAACGTGTCCATCGCAAGCTGGACTTGTTTTCCACGGACTAGGTCCGCGACAAGACGCATCTTGCGGGGCGATATACGAACATTCTTGAGTACTGCCTGATACATAATGATCTGCCTCTCTCAATTACGCTTTAGGGGCTTTTTTGTCGTCCCCGTGACCATGGAAGGTACGAGTCGGAGCAAATTCGCCAAACTTATGACCAACCATGTGCTCAGTAACAGGAATCGTTACGAACTTGTTGCCGTTGTGCACAGCGAAGGTCAAACCAACAAACTCTGGGAGAATCGTAGAGCGGCGGCTCCACGTCTTGATAGGCTTTTTATCTTTCTTTCCCTGTTCAGCCTTTTTGAACAGGTAATTATCAACAAACGGACCTTTTTTGAGTGAACGAGCCACGTGCGTGTCCTCCTATTACTTCTGACGACGATCGCGAATGATGTTCTTCGCGGTACGCTTGTTCTTACGAGTTTTGTAACCCTTGGTTGGCTGTGCCCAAGGAGATACTGGGTGCTTACCACCCTTACCGCGACCCTCACCACCACCATGCGGATGGTCAACAGGGTTCATCGTACAACCGCGAACAGTTGGACGGATACCAAGCCAACGGCTACGACCTGCTTTACCGATCGTCTCGTTGAAGTGATCTTTGTTTCCTACCTGACCAATGGAGGCGAAGCATTCTTCTGGAACGCGGCGCATTTCACCACTTGGCATACGAAGCTGAGCGTAGCCTTCTACACGACCCATCAGCTGAGCGTAGGTACCAGCTGAGCGAGCCATTTGGCCGCCTTTGCCGGGACGCATTTCAATGTTGTGAACGAATGTACCAACAGGAACATTGCTCAGAGGCATTGCGTTGCCGACCTTAACGTCAGCCGTCTTGGAACTTACAACTTCGTCACCCTTGGCAAGGCCATCTGGACAAAGAATGTAGCGACGATCACCGTCTTTGTAGAGAACGCGTGCGATGAATGCGCTGCGGTTCGGATCGTACTCAACGTACTCAACCTTGCCGACGATATCGAGTTTGTCACGACGCCAGTCGATCAAACGATAGTGACGACGAGCTCCGCCGCCTTGATGACGGATTGTGATGCGACCGGTGTTGTTACGACCGGAGTGCTCTTTCATACTCTCAAGCGCTTGAGAAAGTGGCTTCACTTTGTCGAGCTGCGAGAAGTCGACGACGGAAGCGCCGCGACGACCTGGAGTAGTTGGTTTGTATTGCTTGATAGCCATTTCTGGTTTTCCTTATCAGCTTTGTTTTATTGCTCTTCAAACAACGGAAGCTTCGCACCTTCGACAAGTGTCACTACCGCTTTCTTTGTCTTGCTCGTCAGAGAAACGCTATTTCCCTTACGAACTACTTTGCCGCGTGTAATCAAAGTTTGAACTTTGACAACTTTAACTCCGTAAACAGTTTCGATCGCTTTGCGAACATCTGTCTTCGTAGCGCGGAGATCGACTTTGAAGGTGTACTGCTTCAGGTCCTCACGAACGAGCGTACTCTTCTCGGACAATACTGGCTTGGAGAGAATTTGAAACGAATTCATTATTTGCCCCCTTGAAAGCGCTGCTGGAGAGCGTCAAGTCCAGTCATGCTGATGACAAAGTTTTCGTAACGTAGAACGTGCTCAGCATTGACTTCGGCTGGAGCAACGCAAGCTGCGCCGTGAATGTTGCGAGTCGAACGGAAGAGCAAATCGTCTTTGCGCTCATCAAGAACCAAAGCTTTCTCTGCTTTCAGAGCTTTGAGAGCATTAACAACGTGCTTGGTGCTAGGCTTGCCAGCAACTTTAAAGTCATCGACAACAATCAAGCGGTTGTGGCGTACTTTGTCGCTAAGTGCGACAGCCAGAGCCACTTGCTTCGAACGGGCGTTGACCTTCTCATTGTAGTCGCGTGGTTGTGGACCATGCGATACACCGCCACCTGGATTCAAAGGAGAACGGCTTGAGCCTTGACGCGCTTCGCCAGTTCCTTTTTGCTTGAATGGCTTCTTTCCACCACCAGCTACCATCGCTTTTGTCTTGGTAGCATGAGTACCCTGACGACGATTTGCTTGGTAAGCTTTTACAACAAGATGAAGAAGGTGTTCATTCATCTCAACACCAAAGACGTCACTCGACAGAGCGACTTTCTTTACGGCCTTGCCACTGATATCTTTTACTTGAATTTCCATTTGAGTTCCCATTTGTTACCTTCCTCTCCGATCACGCTTTGATGGATGGTTTGATGAAAAGGTAACCGTTACGGTGTCCCGGTACGGCGCCACTTAACGCGATCAAGCTGTTTTCTGCATCAACATCCACAACGTTTAGGTTTTGGATTGTGACTTGCTCGGTTCCATAAACACCAGGAATCTTTTTACCCATGAATACGCGACCTGGAGTGGTACGTGTACCAAGAGATCCTGGACTTCGGTGGAAACGAGAACCGTGTGACCAACGACCAACAGCCGTGTCCCAACGCTTAACAGAGCCGGAGAATCCACGGCCCTTTGTAAGTCCTGTCACGTCCACAGCTGTAACGCCGTTTAGTAGATCCGTTGTCAACTGAGTGCCGAGCTCAATAGCCACAGGCGCTTCAGTGCGGAATTCTTTAAAGCATGTGAAGTTTTCATTCACATTAACTTTACGCATACGCGCAACGTCAGGCTTTCCAAGATTCTTCTCTTTAGTTTCCTTGTAACCAACTTGATAAGCGTCATAGCCATCACGCTCTTTGGTTAGAACTTTTGTAACTTTCTGGTTTTCAACTTGGAGCAGAGTGACAGCAATCATCTGGCCGTCTTTGCCGACCATGCGTGTCATTCCGATCTTTTTAGCTACCAATCCTTTTGGAGTAGTCATTTCTCAGACCTGCTTTCTACGGGGTTAACGAGAACAAACGCTTCTTACTTCTTAGTCAGCTTGATATCGACGTCGACACCAGAAGCCAAGTCTAGCTTCATGAGTGCGTCAATGGTCTGCTGCTTTGCTTCGAGGATATCGAGCATGCGCTTGTGCGTACGAATTTCAAACTGCTCACGGCTCTTCTTGTCCACGTGTGGACTGCGGAGGACCGTGTAGCGGCTGATGGCGGTTGGCAACGGAATCGGACCGGCGACGCGAGCACCAGTTCTCTTGGCGCGCTCGACGATGTCCGCAGCTGCGTTATCGATCAGCTTGTGGTCATAGCCACGTAAACGGATTCTGATGTTTTGATTTTCCATGTTTTGAGACCCTGTAAAGATGGTTCACAACTTACCGAACTTATTCTTTTTTCAGGGCAACCGAGCGTCGCGAGGCTTGCGATTTAGATGGCAGAGGCTTGGCTAAGCAGGCATGCCTGAAAAATAGAGACGCCGTATGTATCCCTTGAGACGTGTTGGTGTCAAGGGATATTAGGAGTTTATTGGAGGATTATTTAAAAAAAGAAAGGCCGCTCAAGCAGCCTTTTTATCATACCAACGAGCCTTCGCCATCCGCTGAATGTCGTCGGCGGAGTAATGGGCGCCGAGCCCCTGGCACCACATCGCGGGAGTGGCGGCCGCTCTCATAAGAAAATCCAATAGTAGAAGATGGCGCCTCAGGATACGGGACGTCCGATGCGGCAGCAAAGGGTTAAAAATCCCAAGCCCGGAGAACAATTGGCGAGGATTTTTCTTAATCCAGAGCCAGGAACCGAGCTCCAGTGTCAGGGGCAAAAACACCGAGCCACCGGCGGCACGCCTGCGGTCATACAGATAGTCCCAGACATCTCCGTGGGTTGTGTAGCTCGCTGACTGCGGCTCGACCTTGTAGATATGATGGGGATAAACTTTGTCGAGCATCTGATTTAGGAGAAAGACCTCCTGAAGATTT
>JBIIGV010000037.1:0-24019 GCA_044236265.1 Oligoflexales bacterium | reverse complement strand
GCATAGGGAAACCAGATGCGGTCAACGGCACCAAAGCCACTGTGCACGTCAAGGCCAATGACAGCCGATGACTTGGCAAAAGTCTCCTCAAAATATTTTACAAAAGCCTGGTTTTCGAGCTCCATGTCTGAACCTATCGAGCCTCGATACCAAGGCAATCGATTGGAGATGCGATGGCCGCCAGCAATTCCGACGCGACTGCCTGCTTCCGCCTCTACTGGAGCATTTCTCATTAAATCTATGCCGTTACCATTGGAACGTCGTCCCAGGTACATGCCTATGGGATTTACAATGGGTATCAGACAAAACCGAACTCGCGCTAAGAGCTCTCTCGTTGACGAGTCCCAATGGGCCAAATGGGTTAATGTTTTGAGATAAGAGATAATAACGCGCGTTCCAATACGCTCAAGACCGTGGACCCCACCTGTGAGGAAAAATGCCGGCGATTTTGGATCTTTACTACCGATTTCAAGAGCCATCACCGGCAGCGACAAGTCCTTATGACGGACCGTGACGAGTTCTTCGACGCGCACCAAATCTTTTGCAGCATGGGACACCAATCGCTGGATTTCGATGAGCTCGGGAAGATGAAGTAAGAGCGATCTTGAAACTTCGATCGTCACTGGCGTGTGCTCCCAAGAAAGGGGTGTTCATTTTTGCGGGTACCTTTATTCTACGCTGTTCTGATCGAAAAAACCAAGAACCCCGCTCAGCTCAAGGCTTTACGGGGTTTGGCAAACGAGAAATCTCAATCAAATTTCGTTCAGTTTACTTGATACTTACGATTGTATGCTGCTGATAACTTTGACACATCCAAAATGACAAATAGGTCACTGCAGTTGAACGCCAAGTCGATAGCAGGGTCACCCACGATGACCGCACCAGCTCGAACATAGGATTTGACCAAGGTTGGAACCAACTCCCGAGCACGGTCGGTCACTTGAGCTCGCTCCAGACGCTTAGCAAAATCGTCGATTCGGTAATTGGATTTCGCCGGAATCATAAACGAAGGATCAACTGAACCCTCGTCGGCAAAGCACTTATAAACCTCTGTGATTTCATCAGGATTTATCGTCTTCACACTGCCCATACCGAAAAGCCAGCGCGCACCAGCGGCATTCAAATACTCAATAATTCCGCGCCACAGTAACGTGATAATGGCGCCATTGCGGTAGTCTTTGTGGATACATGCCCGACTTAATTCGACTTTTACACCCTCACGGGAGACGAGGTCGGAAATGTCAAACTCCGTCATAGAGTAGAAGTCACCTGTTCGATGACTCGGAATGAGTCGATAGGTGCCGACTATTTTATTGATGCGGTTATCAATAATAGCCAAGTGATCGGCCGAAAGGTCATAGCGGTCACGATCGATCCCAAATGGAATCAATTTGTTCATATATTCACGATGAAAAACTTCGTATCGTAGCGTCATCACTTGCCAAAGCTCACGCTTGGATTCCACCGTTTTTACGGTGAAGTGACCCCGAGTAAAGTTGACAGGAACACGATATTGAAAATCTTTGTAGGCGGGATTTAACCATCCGAGGCCTTGCTTGACCCCCTCAACGGCACGCATCCGGTAGCTTCGACCCTGACCCGAAACAATGCTCTGAGACATAAAATGGACCTCCTCCAATCCTCAGTTCCAGATACAAAACAGATACAAAGATGGCAACTCGATAATCTAACCTTCACTGTAATTTATGATTATTAAGAGGTCATAAAGGGCTGAAAAAATTAAGATATATGCTGTTTTTTGGTCTTCAATCTCAGTTTTCTCAATGATTTCGGATGTTTAAGGGCGCTCGAAAACGTCCCCAAGTCACGATAATCGCTGACTAAATTTAAAAGAGTGAAGATTCCCATATGTCCGAGGTGTCAAAACAACCTACAAAGTTTATGGGATTGACTCGATTTCACTGGCCCCGACAAATATTTATATCATTCATTTCATTGCTTTAAGACTTGGCCTAGACATTGCTCTAAGGGGTCAGAGTCGTCCTTTCGGGCGACAAGCCCTGACGTGTTGGAGCCACTAGACCCATGATGACTGCCGTAAAAATTATTGTTGATGCTGTTTTAGATCAAGAAACATTACACGAGATCAAAATGCTCCGCGGCATTCGACTCGCTCACTATGAAAAAATGGCAGCCGATCCAGACGAGGCTCTCAAAACTTTACAAAAAGCTGGCCTGAAAGAAGCTAGCACTCCTGCACAAATTGCAGCCAGTGCATACGCCAAAATCGACGAGATCAAGTCAAGACTTGCCGCGCCCGACATCGTTTATGAAGATGAATTGGCACTCTATGTGAATTCACTGTCAGAGGACTCTGCAAACCAGTAAATCACGGCAAGGTCAGAATCTCGACCGTTCCGTTACTGCGAATGGCGATCGTATGTTCAAACTGAGCCGATAGACTTCTGTCTACAGTCACAGCTGTCCACTTGTCTTTTAGAATTTTGCAGCGGTAATCACCGGCATTGATCATTGGCTCCACAGTAAAGGTCATTCCAGGCTCAATGCGGACACCTTTTCCGGCCTCACCGTAGTGAGGAACCTGAGGATCCTCGTGAAACACCTTACCGATACCATGCCCGACAAAATCACGGACGACGCTATAACCATGTTTTTCTGCGTGTTCTTGAATGGCATACCCGATATCACCAATTCGAGCTCCAACCCGAATTTGACTGATGCCGATCTCTAGACATTCTTCTGTTACTTTTACCAATTTTCTCGCAGCAGCCGAGACATTAGTCCCCACAAAAAAAGTTTTCGACGCGTCACCGTGGTATCCGTCCAGTATTGGAGTGACATCTACGTTGATTATGTCGCCGTCCTTTAAAACTTGTTTCGAATTGGGAATTCCGTGGCAAACAACGTCATTAACAGATGTACAAATACTCTTTGGATAACCCCGGTAATTGAGGGGCGCGCAGACTGCGCCGCGACTTACTGTAAAGTCATGGCATATATCATTTAACTCAAGCGTGGAAATGCCCGGCCGGATGTGCTTTTCAATCATAGCCAGCGTTTCAGCTGCCAGGCGTCCGGCAGACCGCATCTTATCAATTTCAAAGTCAGATTTTAAAACAATCACTGGATGCTTCGTTCCCCAGAACACCTCGCGACCATACTTTGCGCAAGGCTTCCTATTTAATCAACGGTCAAGCGACGGAACCAGTCTGCATCTCGCGTATTTAGCTTCTTAGGGACATTAAGTCCCTTCGATTCGACGCAGTACTGATGAGCCATCACCACAGTCCATGGTTCAACCTCGAACCATCGTTCATGAACTTTTCTGAGCAGCCCAAAGTCGGCATTGTCTCTCGTCAATGACACCGAGTAGTCGTCTAAAAGTTCGTCCAGCTTCTTATCACCCTGATACTCAAAAGGAAAGGAAAGACCGTTTTTACCGCCCGTTTTGATGGCTGATGTGTGGGCCACAGACCTCAGGTCCTGTGATAACATTGGAATGAAAATCCCAGCCATGACGGCATCAAATTTTTCGTTTTTATTGGAAATATCATCAAAGTGGGTCTCAATTCCAAGAGAGGCGAACGAGTCGCTGATAATCTTTTCGACCAAGTCCTGGCGGCCACTCATGCGGGCAATCTGGATGGAAACCGGCTTATCAGCAGTTTTTGCACGCGGAAGACCAATGTGAGCCTGCTTGTAGCCAGCTTGTTCAAAAATCTGAGATGCCGCCTCCAAGTTGTAGGGGCGAATCAATGTTTTTGAATTGTAGCCGGGATGTGAACGCAGAATAGGAGCCGAGACCAGAGAACCAATGTCGCCGGCAGCAGTTCTCAAAATCTCTCCTCGAGGAGTCGCCATGGTCAAACCCTGCCTAAGCAGTGCTGACGATGAGAGAGGCGAGGAAGGATTCCAGATTAATGTCGTGAACAGAGGTATATCGATACGGTTTACGCACTGCTTGGTTTCAATAGCGGTTGCAGATGCCTTAGATGCCTGATTGGCCATGGAAAACTTAATACCAGCCGAACTTGTGCCAAGGGCCGTACTAGATCCGTAGACTTTTATTGTGTCGTACTTTGCCGTGTAACCTTTGTTCAAAACAAGATCTACACCGTACGGCATGACATTCATTGAGTACAAACCAGCACACTCAAACCCTTCATCTGGAGTAGGGCGCATCAAGCTGATGCCAGAAAGGACGTAAGGACCAAAGTTCGGTGCCTTTGGAAAATCAATTCTGACTGCCAATGGGCCAGCAACTGAGAATGTAACGTCCGCTGGAAAAGCGGCACTCAACCGTTCGGTGACCGCCTGCGGAAGAGCTGTTTTAAGCCAGTTGGATAATGACGAAGCATCAATCGGAAATCCCGACCACCAACGCAAACCTGGGCGCAGGGTCAGAGTCCAACGCTCACCTGAACCAACCTTTTCCACCGAGGGATTTACCTTAAGAAGTAGGGCGTCATTTTTTAGCTGATCACCTTCAAGTCGCAAAATGGCGGGACAAGCTAGACGACCCAGGATGGGATCATCCCCAAGCCAGGTGGGTGGTTCTTTTTTGGCTTTGATATGCGAGGTCGGGCCCCATCCAATAACGTCAAGGGATGCGCCCAAGACCAACGTTGAAACAAACATCGTAGTTGTAACGATAATTGATGAGACAAACTTCCGTGACAAGAGGACCATATTCTTACCCGTTGTTAGTGGAATTGACGTACGATGTAGCTTAACATTGTTTTGACTGAGTTTACAGGCTAACAAACCCTTATTTAAGCCCTCATGCAAGCATTCGACGTCATCATAATTGGAAGGGGTATTACGGGTCTGAGTACAGGCCTTCACCTGAAGCGCTATGGCATTGGATCTTTTTGCTTTGTTGCTCCGAGTCGCGATTTTACCAACTGCGCATCTATAAACTCTGGCTACGCAGCCGTTTCCACGTTGGATAACATCTCTCGAACTGTGCACGGGCACGGCGAGGACGCTGCAAGAAATCTGTTACGACTGGGTCGTATCGGCTTTTCAGATTTAATGGATCTGACAACTCAGTTTAAAGTTGACCACCACGAGGGACGGGTTTACCGGCTCACCCAGTCAGATATGGAAGCGCAGGAGATGGCTGTCGCAAGCTCTTGGCTTGCCAGCAATGGCTTTCCAAGCTCTGTAAGTCTTGATGGGCGTGGGACGCAAAAACTGACCTACCAGTCGGATGGTACGGCTTCCGCATCAATCAATATGGAATCCTTACTGGGTCATATGGAAGAAGACCTTAGTAGCAAGATTTTTCCAGAGGATGTCATCAGGATTGAAACAACACCTCGTCACATCTCTGTTTTGACGTCTTCAGGAATAAAACTGACGGCAGAAGTTGTTGTGGTAGCAAGTCACCTTGGAATCAAAAAACTAATTCCCAACATGGAGTCCTGCCTCGTCAATCATGCCGACCAGTGGGCAGAATTTGAGTTTGATGGAAGATATCCATTTTTGACTCCTGGCAACCTTCTACTCTCAGATTTTAGCCAATACTGGATTTCAGTCACGTCAGATAGAAAGCTCCGCGCCGGTGGAGCGAGGTATCTAAGAAAGTGGGCTGGCGTGGAGGCGATCGAAGCGCATCTCGACGAAAAGATCACAAGCACCGTCAAAAAAAGAATCGAGTCACTCTTCGATGTGAAACTTTCCAATCCGACACTGCAGCACGCACTGCTTGAGCTCAGAGCCTGCGATGAAATTCCAATTATTGGACCGATGTATGATGATTCAAGAGTTCTGATGGCTGGAGGCTACATGGGATCGGGACTTACACTGGGCTGCGCGGCCGGGCGAGGACTTTCGGAGTTCATCATTGAAGGCAGATCCAAAACTGTACCGGCTATCTTTCATCCGAAAAGATTAAGATCTTTGGCCGAATAGATTTCCGCATTAATAACATTCAAAGTTCGAGCCCATTAAAGCTCCAATAGACAGAAAAAGGTCACATAAATTATCCAAATCCGTTCACTCAGTCCTGACTGTGCTAAGGAGTTATCTATTTGATGTCTGGAACTTATAAGGCGTTTGCCGTTCAGCCCGACTCGACGCATGCTGTGGCCAAATTAAAAAAAACAGGCTCCACTAGCATGCATCTTTTTACTCACACTTCTTGACCCCAGATGAGACATCTATTACCCTTCTAGCGGTGATAAATCATAAAACAACCTTGCAAAAAAATAATACCCGGACTGAGCTATTGCCCATTTTGGCTGCCCATCTTCCGAGCACTTCTGATCCTAGTTTAGATGCTGCTTTAGTGGCCCCAGTTCGTGAGTTCGCAAGTCGTAATTCCAAGCAAGTTCGTGCGCAACTAGTTCATATTGGTTTTACTATTGCCAATACTACGGCTGGATCATTGATTGAAAGCCAGCAATCACTTCTCGACTGCTTGGCTTGCGTGGTTGAAGCGTTGCATGCTGGTTCACTTATGATCGATGACATCCAAGATGCAGACGAAATGCGCCGAGGCAAGGCGGCGCTGCATATGCAGATCGGAGTTCCCCGAACCATCAACGCGGCGAACTGGCTATATTTTTGGCCAATAGATTTGCTACGAAAGCAGGCTCTAACTCCAACTGTTGAGCTTGAGATTTACCGCCTTTTCCACAGGACAATGCTCCTCGCCCATCAGGGGCAGGCTCTTGATCTTGGCCACGATATGACCCAATGCTCACAGCGTGAAGCGCTCGATATTTCAGTTACAGCGATAGAACTGAAGACTGGAGAGCTAACCGGCATGTGCGCTGAATTGGGCGCAATCGTTGGTGACGCGGACTCTATCAAACGCCTCTGTCTGGCAAAATTCGGCCAGCGTTTCGGCGTAGCCTTACAGATGTTTAACGATATCGGAGACGTATCGCCAAAAAACAAAAGCCAAATGATCTGTAGGCCACTAATTAGACCTTCATGGGTGTGGGCTGTGGCCGCTCGAGAGCTTGAGGCACCAGACTTCATTAAATTTCAGTACTTGATGGGACATCCCAATGAAATTTCTGGTGATGATTCATTACTCTTCAAGCGAATCGTCGAGAAGGCTCAAGAACTAGCAATGGCAGAATTCGAAGCATGTTTAGATGAATTAAATTGTGTCGTCGAAACTAACGCGCAAGTGGCGGCCATTTCGTCGCTGCGAGATCTGGCACAGAAAGTGATGACTGCATATGCATAAAAATAAGAACTCTGCTCGTGTTGCTGTGATCGGAAGTGGGTTTGGAGGTCTTGCTGCCGCCATCCGATTGCAAGCGGCAGGAAATAAGGTTGTTGTGTTTGAAAAACGCGATCAGCCTGGAGGCCGAGCATACGTCTACCGGGATAAAGGCTTTACGTTTGATGCTGGACCGACCGTTATCACTGCTCCAGATTGTTTGCGGGAACTTTTCGACCTTTCCGGCAAAAGGATGGAAGACTACGTCGAGATGATGCCAGTGACGCCCTTCTATCGTTTGTTCTGGGAGAACGGGTTTTCATTTGATTACTCCAATGACCCCGCTAGTACGTCTGAACAGATTCAAAAAAAATCCCCAAAAGATGTGGATGGGTACTCCAGATTTTTGAAATATTCAAAAGAGGTTTTTGATGAGGGCTACACGAAATTAGCCCACGTGCCGTTTCTAAACTGGTGGAGCATGATCCGTGTCGCTCCGCAACTGACCAAACTGAGCGCTCATCGCTCCGTTTTCAAGACGGTCGCACGTTTCATCAAGGACCCACAGCTGCGTCAAGCTTTCAGTTTTCATACTCTATTGGTTGGCGGCAATCCTTTTAAAACGTCCTCTATTTATACTTTGATCCACTATCTTGAACGCAAGTGGGGTGTCTTCTTCCCGCGCGGTGGCACAGGTGCTTTGGTTCGCGCTTTAGTCAAAGTCTTTGAGGAGCTTGGTGGAGAGGTGCGATTATCATCTCCAGTAGAGGAAATTATCACAACTGAGGGTCACGTTAGCGCCGTTAGGACCGCAAGTGGCGTATGGCCTTGTGATGTTGTTGTTTCCAACGCGGATGTGGTGCACAGCTATAGTCATCTACTGCGAAACACCCCCGAGGCAGAGGCCGGACGAAAGAAAGTTCTCGGTCATTCGCAGAGCATGTCATTATTCTTAGTTTATTTTGGTACCGATAAGCAGTACCCAGAACTTGCGCACCATAATATTCTTTTCGGCAAGTCGTACCGCGGACTTTTAAGTCAGATCTTTTCCAAGGCCAGCAAAATCCCCGATGATTTTTCTCTCTATTTGCATGCACCGACTCGGACCGATCCAGGGATGGCGCCGGAAGGCTGCGAGGCTTTTTACGTACTTTCTCCAGTACCACACCTCGGGAATCTTCAAGTGGACTGGCAAAAGGAAGGCCCAGAATATGCTGACCGGATCTTAAATTATATCGAACAACATTACGCACCCGGTCTACGTAAGCACATCGTGACTCAGAAGATTTTCACTCCGATGGATTTCAAGACTGAATTAAACTCGCATCTTGGCTCAGCATTTTCCAGTGAACCCGTTCTCTGGCAGAGCGCATTCTTTCGCACTCATAACCGCGATGGCCGGGTTTCTGGAATGTACTTTACGGGAGCTGGGACTCATCCAGGCGCAGGCGTACCCGGAGTTGTCAACTCGGCTAAGGCCACTGCCACATTGGTGCTTGAAGACTTGAGAGCAGGTCTCCCAATTGGAAGCCGCGAGCCGGGAGCGACAAATGACTTACTCACAAACGCTTGACTTTAATTCGTCTCCCGCTGAAGCCATCAAGCAAGGATCAAAAAGTTTTTCCTTAGCCTCACTTTTCCTGCCTAAAAGCTGCCGGGAACAAGTCTTATTGCTTTATCAGTGGTGTAGACGCTGTGATGATGCCATCGATGATGCACCCGACTTGCTATCGGCAAAGGCACAACTTTCACTGATGGAGGATCGTGGGTCACTGAATGCAGCTCTTTCTGGACCTCGCTGGTTGGACGACTGGCAGCGATCAGAATTCATCGCCGGTATGCGTATGGATGTGGAAGGCCGTTGCTACGCGAATCTCCAAGAACTCGAACAGTATTGCTTTCGTGTCGCAGGCGTCGTGGGACTTATGATGTGTCCACTTCTCGGCGCTGATCCAGACCAGGCAAGTGCTCACGCGATTTCTCTGGGGTCTGCAATGCAGCTGACGAACATCGCCCGTGATGTCCAAGCAGATGCAAGTATTGGTCGTATTTATATTTCAAAAGATCTTTTGGAAAACGTCGATGCGAAGGTTTTGTCGACTAATCCTGAGCTCGCACACGATGCGGTTATTAAACTCCTTCGTAGAGCCGATGAGTTATATGAACATGGATTTCAAGGCATCTACTGGCTGCCGTGGAGAGTCTCTTTTGCCATTGCAATCGCAGGCAAGGTTTACCAACGAATCGGACATAAACTTTTGCGGTCTGCGAGAGAAAATACAGAAACTGCGTTCCGCAGGCGAACCGTGGTTTCGAAGCCTGGCAAGTTAGTCGCGGTCGCTCAGGGTCTATTACTTGTATTCAAGATCAAGGGACTGGGATCAATGAGATTGGCTGGAGCCTCTCGCGCGGTCGCTACCATTTCCGATCGTTGACATCAAAAATCCAGCGACGCCAAACCACCACCATGATTCCTGGATACCTCGCATAGCGTCTGGGCCTCCTTGAAAGATAGAGGCTATCGCTCCGAAGGCGACTCCAAACAACGCTCCACCCAAGGTCCACATTAAGATCGATCGCAATTTCATGATGGCCTCCTGTAGGACGGTAGCCTGAACCACGGCACGCCGGGTTTCAGATGATGAATATGATGGTAGCCGAAATGCCAGCAGGAAACGAGAGATAATAACCACGGTAGTCCAGAGTCTCTGGCATGATGCCGATCGGGAAACTCTTCGCCAGCTTTTGCTCTGTGTGGTAGCCAAGTGCCAAATAGAAAGAGCTGGATGCCACTCAAGATAGCTGGAACGACCCAGAACTGGATGACGTTTCTCTCTGGTATCTTGAGCACATGAAAAAAAATCTGAGCCACACCCATCATGATAAGAATTTGCCTCAGGCTCAGATAATGCTTAAAAAATCGCCAACCCCAGGCCCAAAAAGAGCTTCCCTTAGAGGTATTATCGTGAAAATCCGGATCTTGGAGGGTGGCAACATGATTGTGATGAGCAAGGTGCTTTGGTACCAGATGATCGAAATCAAAGGCCGCATAGAGCATCGCTGTGGTCTTTCCCAGCCATCGATTCAGCCTTGGTTTTCCCGGCCACGCGGTGCCATGACAGGCATCGTGGGTCACGATGAAAAGACCACAGTAAAGAAACTGTATCCACAGCATCATGGCAATACTGGCTAAAGAGTCAGGGAAAACACCTGTACGAACGCGTGTAAAAGCAAACCAAACACTAACAAGCCACGTGGTAACGACTAAAACTCCTAGGGCAGGGGCTGCGCCGTCACTGTTTGTGACTGTGGTACGTCCTAAATATCCTTGCCCCGAGTGACTCATGTGCTATTCTTTTCTCCAATGTGGGCCTTGCTTTTCATCAATGCTATATCAATTTTTGGATACGCAACTTTTACGCTACATCCAGAACTTTTTGCGCGCTATCCATGGTCGCCGCCAATTTACGCCATATCATACCCGCTTTTTGCGAGATTGCAGATTCTTCTTTGCTTTTGGTTGTGCATAAGGGCCGCCCACAAAGTTTTGAGTTGGCGTTGGCTGCTGTACTTTCTACCCGCCTTTTTGATCAGTTTTTTCATGGAATTTGGCGGCACTAGTTACGGGATCCCGTTTGGCAAATATTCTTATACTAGCCTGCTTGGCTGGAAGCTTGGCGATAAAGTTCCTGTGTTGATTCCTGTCAGTTGGTTTTGCATGTCTCTGTGTTGTTATCTGCTAGCAAATCAGATTCTCGGACCTAAACCTCTGAGGGCTTTTGGAGGCGCGAAAGGTCATTTGTGGCATCGCCTTGGACGAATCATCATAGCATCATTGCTCCTAGTCGCCTGGGATTTCACCCTGGAGCCTGCCATGAGTCAGTTAACTCCTTACTGGATTTGGGAAGAGTCAGGGGTCTTTTTCTTCGGGGTCGCCGTCAGAAATCTTTTCGGATGGTTGCTCACTGGCTTTTTAATATTCCTCAGTTTTGAAATTTTGGGTCTTTCAAATTATGGAAATCGCTTCGAGCGTTCATGGCCTGCTAAATTTTACTTGTTAAGCCTGTCCCTTCCGGTCGGCCTGTCAATTGCTGGATCAGCCTGGTCACCTGTTATTCTTACGACGGTCACACTGCTCTTACTCTGTCTTTTTAGTTCCACGCGAGGCACGTTGCATCTCGGATTATTGACCCGTGGCACCTCGACATAACAACACTGTCAGATGGTTTTGGGATCGGTACCTCCAATGGAAGTACCAAAGATGTTTTGCATCTATTCATTTCGATTTGAAAAATGCCATTGGTCAACTAGATCCCGAGGTACCAGTTATTTTGGTGCCAAATCACATTAGCTGGTGGGACGGTTTTTTCTGCTTTGAAGTCCAAAATCGATTGAGGCCCGGATCCGGCATCTTCTCACTGATGCTGGAGAGCGAGCTAAAGAAATTCCCAATCTTACGAAAGGTTGGATGTTTCGGAATCGAGCCAGGAAATCCAGCAAGTATCCGTCGAGCATTTGTTCAGTTTCGAGATCTTGTAGCTGCAAATCCTTACCGGACGCTGACTTATTTCCCGCAAGGAAAAATATCTCCTCTACGTCAAAGACCCCTCGGTTTTCAGCGTGGAATTGAAATACTATCTAAAATTACAGGGCGAGTTCAGTACGTACCTATTGGGCTACACATCGAGCCTATGAATCATGAGAGGCCGACAGCCTTCATTTATGCCGGTCAACCAATTGATAGCGCGCGGACTGAAGTTGATCACAAAACGTTAGAGACCGAAGTCACAAAAATTTTAGATCTAGCGTCCTTGAATGCTCCCCAAAATTTACTAGCAGGAGGTGTCCGTTGATGGATCTAACCCTCCTCGGTGACTCCCTAAGTTTGTTATCATTCTCAGCAATCGTAATTTCGACCGTAATGGTCATCCTTAATGCGATTTTTGCAACTAAACTGGGAAGCACAGTTGAATATACCGGTGAAAAACCCCTGGTCAGTTTACTTATACCTGTTCGAAATGAGGCCGAAAATATCCCCCACCTCCTTACGGCTCTGCTGTCATCAACTTACAGACCAATGGAGGTGATCATTCTTGATGACGAGTCTGACGATGACTCCTCAGCCATTGTAAACTCGTTCATATCAAATGCTACCATACCGTTAAAGATCGTGCGGGGAGCTCCATGGAACGAGAGCAAAAAAATCTCTGGGAAAGCTCATGCTTGCGCGCAACTTGCTGACCTAGCGAATGGAGATATTTTAATTTTCTGCGACGCCGATGTGCGACCCTCGACGAGTGCTGTTCGTTGCACGGTAGATCTCTTGATGCAGCCACAGGCGCGCAAGCTAATGTCGGGGCTATCGGCTTTACCTGCACAGTCGTGTCAAGGCTTGCTTGAGCGTTTACTGATACCATGGATCATGAATCTTCCATTGATGATATCGCTACCGTTGTTTTGCTGCTGGCGCTTGCCAACAAAGTCCATGCAAATGGCCAACGGGCAATGGGTCGCACTATTCAAGAGTGATTATTTTAAAAGCGGAGGTCACCGAAAACTTGGCCTGACGCCATTAGAGGACGTCGCACTGGCGCGCCAGATTCACGGAATTACAGGTCGCGGTGTTCAGCCAGTCTTGGCAGCCAATCACATTCGCGTATCCATGTATCCTAATTGGCGGGCCACCTTGGCTGGATTTTCAAAAAATCTGGTCGCGATCGGTGGCGGCACACCATTAATTTTTGGATGCATTATTGCTTCCGTCAATTTTGTTTTTCTATTTCCATTTTGGGGCTATTTTTATCGCCCTGACTTGGCAGTTATTTCGCTTTGTTTATTGGCTTTAAGTCGAATTTTGACAGCAAGATCTTTTAAGATGCCGCTTCGAGATCTACTTCTGCACCCTCTAAGTTTACTACTTCTGAACATAGCTGCTTATAAAGCCATTAGTTCCAGCCTGCGAGGACGCTATGAATGGAAAGGACGGGTGGTAAAATGGTCGCCCACTTGACGGATTTCGACGTCATAATAGTTGGTGGCGGTTTGGCCGGCCTCATGCAAGCCGATATTCTTGCAGACGATACGTCACAAGATCTCCGAGTGGCGATCATCGATCCAGACCCTGAGTCGCTTTCATCCAAGACATTTGCCTCCTGGCGGCTCAAAACGGCCACTCCCCATCGTTATTCAGATTGTATCGAGAACCGCTGGGATAAATTTCGGATAACATCGACAGAGCGTCAGCCAGTTATCTGTAACTTTGGTGATTATTACTACGAGAGGATTCCCGGCGAACGTCTACTCATTAAAATCAAGCACAGACTTGAAAATGATAAGAGATTTCAAAAATTCAAAGATTCGGTCACGGGCATTCTCGAGAGAACCGAGGAGTTAAACGCAAAAAGGACAGCCTTGGTCACGACCGCATCCGGTCAGACGTTTTCAGCAGGGCGCGTCTTTAATTCTGTGACGGTCCAGAAGCCAGAGCTGTTGCAATATTTCCTCGGTTTTGAACTTGAAACAGAGGAGGATCACTTTGATCCGCACCTGGTCGACTTGATGGATTTTAGACTTGAACAACAAGGCGAAGTTCGCTTTGTCTATGTTTTACCGTTTGATCGACGTCGCGCTTTGGTCGAGTTTACGGTATTTGCAGCCCAAAAAATTCCACCGGAAGCGTGCGAGTCGATACTTCGAGAGTATATTGCTCACAAGCTTTGCTTACCGAATTTTCGCGTTCTGAAGGTAGAATCAGGTGCTATCCCGATGACACTCAATGCAGAACCGAAATTCCCAGCGTCTGACTCTAGTTCAGTTATCCAGGTCATTGGTGGTGCTGCTGGTATGGTGAAAGCAAGCACAGGCTACTCATTTCAGAGAAACCTTCGGCACTTGAGTGGTTTAGCGACCACGTCCTACGGACATTTTCGTTTTCAGGTTTATGACGCACTTCTACTGCGAATTATCAGAACAAATGGAGAGATGATCTCGAAAATCTTTTACATTCTTTTCTCAGCGAATAGTGCCTCAAAAATCCTATTATTCCTCGATGAAAAGTCGAAATTTTCCCAAGAAATTAGAATATTTTTAGGTCTGCCGTGGGCTCCATTTTTACGTAGTCTTTTTGTTTTATATCCGTTTATCTTTGCGGCGTTGGCCAGTGTCGTTCTTCATTGGACGATTGGCGGTTTGGCAGGATGGGTGATTCCCTTTATCGGTCTATTGACGACTGGGATTGGACACGGCAGCTTGGATCATCTCCTTGATCCCACATCTCAAAAGCCCTACCAGTTTTATAGCGTTTATCTAGGCTCCATAGCTTTATTTATTCTCACCTGGTTTGTGTTTCCGCCACTGGCGTTGGTATTTTTTCTGTTCCAGTCAGCGGATCATTTCGGTGAAGCATACTGGATTCGTGCCATAAAAAGTTCTAGATATGCCACTTGGAGCCGCGTAGCAGCATGGATATGGGGTTTATTCGCTGCAACATTTGGCGTTCTAGTCCATTGGCAGGAGGCAAGCCCGATTATCCAGTTAATTCTCGGAGACTCTCTCTCAATCAAAGGAATGACCTTGGAAGCTGCGCGCGGTTGCGGGGTAATTGTATTCTTTGCCGCACTATTTGCGTCCGCGATTTTTGATCGATATGAGCGCAAGACTCTTGGCAGGTCTGTGATCGGTATGCCCGCCACCGTCGTTCTCGCCGCTTCAACTTTGGCACTTCCCCTGCTGCCCGGATTTTTTTGTTTCTTCGCATTCTGGCACGGGTGGGATTCGATTGCGGTCCAACGAGCTGTCAAGGGCTGGTCATCCAAGCAATACCTGATAAAAAGCCTCCCCTACACAACCTTGAGCCTTGTGGGGATTACGCTGCTAGCCTGGCTTTATGCGCACTCAGGCGGTAGTCAACAAATTTGGAAGATCGTTTTCTTGGGGATCGGAGCTTTAACTGCGTCTCATGCGCCAGTCATGAAGAGATTTCTGAAAAAAAAACCGCCTTGCTTTTCAGCGAAGGCGGTTTAATCAATTGCAATTTAGGACGCTAGTGCGACCAGTTGCTGATTTAGTGAGCGGCGTCAGCAAAACCTTCGTTTTCTGACTTAGCTCTTGCGATCCAGTAGATCATCACGCCGTAGAAGGCTTTTGCAAGCACGTCAGCGACAGCGTATCCAACCTGAATACCAACAACCGAGGATTGTGGGTCAATGCCGAACATTGGAAGCATGTAAGTGATTGGGTAGAAGCCCCAGGTCAAAAGAAGCAGTAGGCGGATGTTGGTCAAGTAGACTTTTGCCTCGCCTGGCTGGCTTTCGATTGCTGCACCCAATTTGCCCCAGAGGATCATTAGGATGTAAGCGAATGGGATCGAGGACAGAGTGCCCCAGATAGCCCGAGTTGTATTGTCTGTGGCGACTTCACCAGGATAGCCAAGTGCAATCATTAGGAAAGCCGCGATAGCTAGCTTACCAAAGAGGCCTTCACGCTGATTTTTCGGCAATGCCAAGACTGCGACAAGTTCAACAAGAAGAAGTGGAACTGTCAAAAGCCAATCGACATAGCGGTAGGCATCGTTGAATGGCTTGCCAGACGGCGTATATACGGCGCCGCTCAGGGTGAACGCTTCGTTCCAGCTATTAAAGATGCGGAAGTAGTGATAGCAAGCGATAGCCACCACTAAAGATGACACAGTAAGCGCGCCGCGGTATTTTGGCGCCACTTGCGATCTAGATGCTAGGAAGAAGATAAAAGCTGCTCCCATACTAGCAATGGTTAACGAAAACATGTTGTAAACGAGCGAAAACTGCGCTGCTGTTAGTTCCGTCATACTTTGACTCCACTCCAATTTAAATTAGCAACCTAGACACTGAACATTAATGTGAATAACTAACAAGATTGTCTCATATTTAAATTGACGACGTCAATTAAACGGAGTCTTGATTTCACTGTTTGTCATAAATTTTATGCTGTGCAGACTCGTGTTTAGTTTACGCACTCTGACAAAAAACAGATGACGGTCACCAATTCTGATTTTCTAGGGAGTGTCCCATTGGTCAGCTGAAGATAAGGCCGGATGCAATGAATGCTCCGCGACTTTAAGTTCCTCCACAATTTTTCCACCGATCAAATGCTGATCGACGATTTTCTTGCAGGCTTCAACCGTGACATTTTTGTACCAAACACCTTCGGGGTAAACGAGAGCTATAGGACCTTCGCGGCAAATGCGAAGACAACCAACTTTGGTTCGGTAAACTCCCGCGTCAACAGCATCAGTATCCTTGGTTCGTTCTTTGAGGAACTCCCAGGCTTTCATGCCAGTCTCTGCCGAACAACATTTGTCTCCAGTACACAAAAAAATATGCCGCTTTATGCGGTCTATTTTCAGTCTTTCGACAATCTTATCCATATCGACATCAGTGGTTTTTGACATGTTAAGCCCCTTGAACGAGCATTTTTCGCTCGCTCAGCCTTTTCTCCATAGTCTTGCTGATCGAGGAGAGAGAGAAAACTTTTTTACCCTTTTGACGAGATTTCATAATTTTCGCGGACAGGACTTCATCTAAGACGAGAAGTAGCTCGTCCGTTGACGAAGACAGTTCACGCCACTTTCCAATCCGCGCGTAGTCATCATGGGACAGGAAATGTCCCGATCCGAGAAGTTCAATCACATACTGTGCGATGAAGCCTTCATCGGACAAATTTTTAGCGTCAATCATCGTCACGGCTTGGTGGGGCCTTTCAATATTTGCTCAATTTGTTTTTCCATGTCCGCAACCTTGTCCTCCAAAGTTTTGCTAGCGCTACTCATGCGCCGAATCTCATGAAGGTGATCATGAATCCTTAGGAAGTTGGCAACACGCACAGTTAAGCTTGAGACATGGCCGGGGTCGACAATATCAAAATACCAATTGCCTTCAACTGCCCATCGCAGAATCTCTGACTGGACAGCCGACGAAATATTACCAAAAATAATCGTAGGCACAGGAATGCCGTGAGCCTTGGGAATTCGAGTACTTATACCTTTTAGCCATACGGGATACTGCTCGTCCTCAATACCATCTGCTGAAATAAATAGCACATCAGCCGGCCTTAGGTTGGGGTCGTCTAGTGAACGTACCTCAACCATATCCAATTTTATTAAAAGTTTCAGGTGATGCTCTATGGCAGCAGAAGCTGCAGAAATAAATCCTGGAGTTGCGTTCCAATGACCGACGCGCATGCGTTTTTGGTCAAATAAATGTTTTATAGTCAACTGAACCTCACTCGACACAAGAGCGTCACCCATTTTGTCATGTTACAATTTTACCACATAAAAACATGGGGAATTAAAAATGTTCAAAATCAACTCCATTGCACCCACTCGCGTAGACCTTGCGGGAGGAACAATTGACCTTTGGCCCATTCATAATCTTTTGGACCGCAAAGCGACCGTCAACGTTGCCGTGAGTCTCGAAGCCTCTGTTGAAGTGACACCCTCTCCTGACAAATTGTTTTATTTCGAAAGCACAGACCAAAAAATTTCTGATAGTGGGACTTTTGAACAAATCATCAGTTCACCAAAGCTTCGCCTTTTCTCGCTTTTGCTAAGCGCATTTTGGAATAAGAATCTCCCTACGATAAAAATCAAAACCAGCGCAAGATCACCGGCTGGAGCAGGTTTAGGGGGATCTAGCTGCCTCTCTGTTGCATTCGTTGGAGCAATTGCTCAAGCGCGCAAACAGTTTGAACCATCCTATAAAATTCCCGATGAGTTTGAGCTGGTCCGAACGGCCCAAGACGTGGAGTCGCGAGTCATACATGCGCCAACTGGGGTTCAAGACTACTGGGGCGGCATGCGTGGTGGCATAAACATCATCGAATTTCCATTTGGGCGCACAACTGTTACCACGCTTCCAGGTTCAATCTGGGAGGGGCAGGACTTTAACCTCATTTGCTGCTACAGCGGCAAATCAAGAGCCAGCGCCATTAACAACTGGGAAATTTTCAAACGCATCTTCGATGGTGACCAAGGCCTTCTCGAAAAAATTGCCGCCATTGGCCACGAAGCTGCTGATTGCGCCGAAGCGGTCTCCAAAAAAATGTGGAAAGAGGCGATTGCTGCGTCTAAACGCGAGTGGCTACTAAGAACCGCACTTTGGCCTAAGATCGAAACCGAGGAAACAAAACGGATTGATATCGCAGCCAGGGACGCAGGGGCGATGTTTACGAGAGTTTGCGGTGCGGGAGGCGGTGGTGTCATGGGTGTCTTCTGTCCACGCGAACTCACGGAAAAAGTCTCAAAAGCTATGACAAATGCCGGCGGCCAGGTCATGGATGTTGTGGTTGGTGGGCCTGGATTAAGTGTTAAAGTCAGCTAATTATAACAATCAGCCTTATTTTTGAGCAGTTTGTTGTTTTTATGTCGATCGTCGCTTTACAAAAGGCTTCGTCTTGGCTTGAATAAGCGTTCAAAGTACTTCATTTGGAGACATCATCATGGGTCAGAATACCATTAACGTTACAGACTCAAACTTCGAGTCTGCTGTAGTAAAATCTTCAGTTCCGGTTCTGGTGGACTTCTGGGCACCATGGTGCGGCCCTTGCGTTGCCATCGCGCCAACTCTCGAGCAACTCGCAGAAGAGTTTAAAGGCAAAGTTACTATTGCGAAGATGAATGTCGATGAAAATGCCAATACACCGTCACAATTTGGCGTCCGCTCGATTCCATATCTTGTCATCATGAAAAACGGCAAAGTTGTCGATAGCGCTGTTGGCGCAGTGCCAAAGGCTAAACTGGTCGACATGCTGAACAAGGCTCTCTAATTAACAGGACAAGTCGACGTGGCAGTGCCCAAAGAAAAAGGCGCGATCGAACGCTTTTGGCTAGATCAAGGCCTGATCCCTGCCGGCGTCGACGAAGTGGGGCGCGGCTGTATCGCAGGTCCAGTCGTCGCAGCCTGCGTTATGCTTGATTACACTCGTCTTGACAGCCTCGATACCAAGACGAAATCCAGAGTTCGCGACAGCAAAACTTTGTCTGCAAAACAACGAGCAGAACTTATCCAACTGATTGATGAGATCAGTATCGGTAAGGCTATTGGTCTAGCATCAGAAAGAGAAATTGAGCAGCACGGTATTCTACCAGCGACGTTCCTCGCCATGAACCGCGCAATTGATAGCTTGAAGTCAGAAAAGCCTGGAGTCCTATTGGTTGACGGCAATCAAAAGATTGCGAATCAACCCCTCCGTCAGGTCACTGTCGTAAAGGGCGATAGCCTCTGTTACTCCATCGCAGCAGCTTCAATTGTTGCCAAAGAGTTTCGCGATCAATTGATGCAAACTCAGGCCGCCCTTCATCCTCACTGGGGTTTTGATCGCCACGTTGGCTACGGCACAGCCGATCATATTGCGGCCATTCACTCCCACGGAATCTGTGATTTACACCGTCGAAATTTTGCTCCGATAAGAGACATCGTCACAAACCCGTGACGTTTTCAAAAAGTTGGAATTCTCTACAATGTTAGATCACGATCATTCGCAGACTCGGCACGCGTTTTGGTTAGGAAATGCTGCCATTGAATCTGTCTCCATGCGTCATCGCTGGTCTGAATTGACATTAAAAAAACTCGATCAGAAATCATTAGGTAAACTGGGGGAAAACATTGTGGCCAAATGGGCCGAACAGGATGGGTTTACTTTGCTATTCCGTAATCTTCGTCACACAGGGTTTGAACTTGATATCGTATTACAACGAATGAAATCGATTCAGATCCTTGAGATCAAGACCAGACTAAACCCAGCAGAGCCTCCAGATATGAACACGACGGCATCTTGGATGAATCGCAGCAAACAGCACTCACTTCATCGCGGAATGGCTTACGTAGCTAGTCAACCTCCGCGTCAGGGAAGCCATTGTCAAACGATCAGCGTCGATCTTATTGCCGTTGATATTTACAGTTGGAAACAAGAGCTGACAGCTTATCGCTGGCCCAACATTCTTTCCGACTGAAAGATTGCTAACTGGGAATAGAAAAGCCCCGCTGACCAATGCAGCGGGGCTCTCATACGTAAAATAAACGACGCCGAATTATCCTTCAGTCTTAGCTTCGCCTTCGCTCTCACCACCCAAGTAACGGCTACGAATACGAGCAGCCTTACCAGAGAGATCACGAAGATAGTAAAGACGGCTGCGACGAACGCGACCTTGCGCCACAATTTCAACCTTGTCGACAAGAGGGCTCATCGTTGGGAATACGCGCTCGACACCAACGCCTGCTGCGGAGATTTTCCTTACAGTGAAAGATCCGCCTGCAGTACCTTTGCGGTAACGAGTAACAACACCTTCGTAGGTCTGAATACGAAACTTGGAAGCATCAGAGCCTTCCTGAATTTTGTAATGGACGCGAACTGTGTCACCAGAGCGGAACTCAGGTAGAGGCTTAACGTCTTTGAACACGCGCTTTTCAAACTTATTGATAATCAGATTTTTCATGGACTCACCCAAAATATCGAATACATTCTTCTCACAAAATCAACGACTTAAACTACTCCGCCTTGGACCTAACCAAGACATTCCGCGCAAGTTGAAGACACCTCTGATACCCCAAAACTTTCAGCACGGTCAAGCGCTTATTGTGGTCTTGAGCTTGCTGCTAGCCGGTTTCACATTAACTGCCGCCAAGTCTTCGCGGTAATCCAATGCGATCTCGCCAATTTCCTCACGGACTGCCGTGGGAATAAGCTCTCGAACCAATGGCAGAACAACCTTTTCCATCTGGTCCAGGTGTCGGCCAACCTTTCGAAATATCTCAACAATTTTCGGTTCTGGAAGCTCCTGATTCTTGCGGTAAGATGCCACCAAGCGACGAATCACTTTGGTTTGCTCCTCTGCCAGCATTGCCGCAGCCGACGCTCCGCGGCCAGCATCGACCAACTCTGGAATCACAAGCTCGCCGCCAACTCTGGTCACAAGCTCAACACGCATCATAAATTGATCAAGCGCCTTACCCGACAAAACTTGCGGGATGTCATTGGCAACCAGCGCCGGAAATTCGGACCTAATCGCCGAATACTCCTCTTTCATGAAGTGAAGCAGATCCATCGTATGCGTTCTCCTTCGATTAAAAGTACTACTACTGGGGGCACCCTGCCCGTCGAACGCCGAGTTTCTAGTGGCTTTGTCGGCAACATGCAAGCCCCCATTTTCTTTTAAATGCATGAATTACTTAGTTTTTTAAACACATAATGCGCAGATATTAATAGCTCGATAGAAAGTGATTAAATAAATTCTTAAAAATTTCTTGAAAAATTCAGTGGCAAACCCCTGCTATCCAGCTATTTTGTGACTGTTGCGACCACTATTTTAAGAGAACAAGCGTCATGGCTGTCATGGATCAAATTGAAAAGAAGGTTTTATCTGGCTTACCGATAACCCGCCAGGACGCTGGCTTTCTCTTCCTTGAAGCTACAGACGAGCAACTGAGCAAGCTCGCAACATCCGTCAAATCGAGATTTCATTCACTAGACGAAGCGACCTACCTGATCATGGCGATCGTCAATTACACCAATGTATGTGTTGCCAAATGTGACTACTGCTCTTTTTATAGACTACCTCACGCTAAGGACACATACCTGCTCAGCACCGACCAAGTGTGCGAGAAAATTAATGCACTCGTACAGCTCGGCGGAAAACTGGTCGGTTTCAACGGTGGTTTCCATCCAAAACTAAAGATCACCGACTACGCGCAACTATTCTCCGAAGTGAGAAGACGCTACCCCGACCTTGAGTTTTACGAAATGACCGTTGCTGAGTTTATGTTCTCTTGCAAGGTGTCGAAAATCAGTTATGACGAAGGCGCACAAATCCTTGCGGCAAGCGGCACGCGCTGGGTTACTGGAGGAGGCGCGGAAATCATGGATAATAATTTCCGCAAGCGCCACAGCCCCGGAAAATTCACAGTTGAGGATTACTTTAATGGCCAAGAGGCCATCTTGCGGGCCGGAATGGGCTCAACAGCAACCATGGTTATTGGCTTTGACGAAACACTGGATGAACGACTCAATCATTTGGAATCTCTGAGAACGTTCCAAGACCGCGTCGGTGGTACACTCGCAAGCTTTCTATGTTGGACCTACAAGCCTTGGAACAACGAGTTCGGTGGAAATGAAATTTCAACGAACGAATATCTTCGCTGGTTGGCCGTTAGTCGTATCTACCTACATAACATTCGAAATATCCGCACATCTGTTCTCACCAAGAATGCGGATGCATTACTTGGTCTGAACTTTGGGGCCAATGATTTTGATTTGCCAACTGAAGACGAGGTCACTCAAAAGGCTGGAGCAACCATCAGTCACGACTTTGAGGCCATCCTTAAAACCGCTTCGAGCATGGGAATTAAGGCTGTTGAACGCGCCCCATGGCCCGTTCGCTTTTGGAATAACAAGAAATAGTTGGCTTATCTGTAGACAAGTCAAACCGTTGTAAGGTGATCGTTTCAACCCAGAAGCACCTCTACGTACCCCTGCCGAAAACTGATATAATTTAATTATCCTTGATATTTACGGCTCTCTTAGGAGCGTTAAACGTGTGGCGAAAAATAATTCGCTGGTTGCTTGCGCTGTTCGCAGCTGGAGCGACCATCGTCATAACATTAGCCGTGACTCTTTATCTGGTGACTGACACTCAAAAAGTGCTCCGTCTCCTGGAGAAAAGTGTTGCCGAAGAAACAGGCGGAAAACTTGCAATTGAATCATTGGACTTCAATGCATTCCGAGGATTTACAGGTAGGAACATAAAATTTGAACCACCACAAATCGACGGAACTGTGCGTCAGATCCCAGCTAAAGAGTTCATACACATAAAAGAGTTTAGGCTACATTACAATCTTTGGGCACTTCTCTATGGCACCCTGCGAATTACGCGAGCGCAGATACATGGCGGAATGGTCGCAGTAAATGGTGACTACGCCAAATCCGAATTCCAGGGGATCACTCTTTACAGAATTAAATCGGGTAAATCACAACCCCAACAGCCTGAAGCTTCGAGTGAATCCGCACCGATTGGCGGAGTCATAAGAAGTCTATCCAAGATGTTTTGGATACCAATCCGCATAAAAGCGACAAAAATCGGGATCGAACATCTAGACGTCAACATTCTTCAAGACGGAAAAAAAGTCACTTTGACTGACTTATCGGCGTTAATAAACCTATCGGCATACTGGCGCCATCTTGATGCAGAGTTGGACATAAGCCTCCAGAATTTTGCCATGAATAATATTCTGACCGATAAGCTTAAGATTGAAAATACTGGATGAGCTTCTCAGATCCGAAACAAACCTCTCGATATATCCAAACTCAGAAGACGACAAAATCCTCAGCTATTCGGCAAGCCACCAAACTAGATTAAACGTGAAACTACCCAGCAATCTGTCAAAACTGCTACCTCTTGAATTTAAATCAGATGGAGAAATAAGTTTCGCTGTCAGCAAAATCGCGGGGAATATACGACCTGATCAGGTCGCCCAAAATATATCTGAATCAAAACTCTACCTATTAATGCCGAACATAACATCCGCTGTGATCGAAGGAAAAAAATTGCAAGCATCACTTCCTTCGCTGGGCTTATCGATGACTAACTACAACTTTGCTTACCAGTTTGACGAAAACAGAAAAGAAAATGACAACATCCAAATCTCATCAAAGCTGAGTCACAGCCTCGAATCACTAAACTTCCGCTTCAAAAAATCCGATCAGACAAACACCGCTTACCTTCGTAATATCTCAGCCTCAATGACCAACGGCTTTCATTTCCCCCTGCCGACAACAGCAACCTCAAAGTTAGCTATCAATATTGGAAACGTTGGCGTTGAGGGGGACTCC
>JBIIGV010000015.1:0-34902 GCA_044236265.1 Oligoflexales bacterium | reverse complement strand
TGTTGGCGTTGCGTTAACCATGACAGGATTATCCGGACTAACCGTCACAAGATGTTTGCAGATTGTGACGTGTATGATTTTGGCGCGAAGCTTTGCAATGGGTGCCAATCGTTATCTTGATCGACACATTGATAAGAAAAATGAGAGAACCAAATCTCGTGCACTACCTGCGGGGCGCGCCAATGAATCTGCTTACCTGCTTGTCACTTTCTGTTGTGCGGTAGCTTTTGTACTCATGGCCTTTACTCTGTCAAATCTGGCAGGATTTTTGTCACCGCTATTACTGTTGGTGTTGGGCTTTTATAGTTTGATGAAGAAGATTTCATGGGTCACGCACTGGTATCTTGGTTTTTGCTTGGGTTTGGCGCCCATTGCCACGCAGTTGGCTCTGTACGACGAGGTTACTCGTCCCATCATTTTACTGGGTATGGCCGTGACATTTTGGACTGCCGGTTTTGACATTTTATACAGCCTCCAGGACCGAGAGTTTGATCGTAGTAACGGTCTTCACAGTGCTCCAGCTATGCTTGGCCACAAGAAAGCAATTTGGCTAAGCAGACTATCTTTTGTCGCTATGATTTTATGCTTAAATTTTGCTGGCCGTGATTTTGGCGCAGGATTTTTGTGGGGTATTGGCGTTGTCTTTGTTGCCTTGATACTCGCTTTTGAGCATTGGCTAATCAGGGATGCAATGACGCAGGGAACGTCTAAAAAAATTAATGTCGCTTTTTTTAATCTGAATGCGCTGGTGAGTGTCGTATTCTTCTTTTTCGCGCTGCTAGATTTTTACGGGAAGTCCTAACATGCGCCCCGTTCAAAAAATAATGATTGGCGTGACTGGGGCTTCGGGCTCCATTTATGCAGAGCGTCTGATTCAGCTTTTGTTAGGATCTGTGGATCGAATTTATTTGGTTGTTACTGAGACGGGAGAAAAAGTCGCAGCTCACGAGTTATCTTCCGATTCAATCTTGAGACGAAGTTTCGCTGGAGCGCTCTCTAAAAAAGAGCTCACCGTTATTCGAACATTCAAAATCAATGATCTATTTGCTCCCTGTGCAAGCGGTACCGCAGCTCCTGATGCGATGGTAGTGACTCCCTGTAGCATGGGAACATTAGCGCGAATATCCACCGGTGTTTCGAGCAACTTGCTGGAGCGAAGTGCAGATGTGGTGCTCAAGCAAAAACGCCGATTGATTGTTTGTCCAAGGGAGATGCCATTCAATTTAATTCATTTACGAAATATGACCGCGTTGGCGGAGGCAGGAGCTGAGATTTTGCCGCTGATGCCAGGTTTTTACCAAAAGCCAAAATCCCTTGAGGACCTGGTCAATTTCTGTGTTGGAAAGATCCTTGAGCAGCTCGATATTCCACACGATTTATATAAACCATGGAACAGTCGGATGATGTAGCTTGCTCATTAAGAGCTAAGAGAATACTTCATCTTTAATGAATCAAGGGTTGATTTGATCAGCTCCTGATGAGCAAAATCAGTCGTTTCCAAGTCAATTTCAACGTCTACATCGCTATAGTACAGTGCGCCAAAATGCCGGTTGTGCCTGAGATCAATCAAGTTAGCACCTGTGCTGCCAAGGGCTTTTAGAAGCTCAGCCAACTGCCCAGGTCGGTCAGCCATTCTTACAGTGAATCGCATCATTCTGCCTGTTGTGATAAGTCCACGGTTAGCAATACGTCCAAGCAGCGTTACATCTATGTTGCCCCCTGAAATAACACAACAAACGGGCTTGCCGCCGGCTAGCTTCTTTATATGCTCACCGTGAACCTGAAGTGCAGCAACACCGGCTGCACCAGAACCTTCGGCCAGCACATGGTCTTTCTCCATCAAGCTCATGATTGCTGCGGCGATCTCATCATCTGAAACAAGTAAAACTTCATCCAAATAATGCATTGCTAGCGAAAGGGTTCTGGCGCTCGGTCTTTTAACTGCAATTCCATCAGCGATCGTCATGCCGGACGTGCTGCCGGTTATTTTTTGAGCGGCAATGGATTGTTTCATTGCAGGAAATGACTCAGTTTGAACACCGATTATTTTGATATCTGGTCGTATAGTCTTTGCTACGCAACTGATGCCACCTGCAAGTCCTCCGCCGCCGATTGGTATAACAATGGCCCCAATATTGGGTAGTTGATCAAGAATCTCAAGTCCGGCCGTACCTTGCCCGTTAATCACAGCAGCATCAGCAAATGCGTGAACTAATAGTCCACCGTTATCCTTTTGATATTGAGACGCAGCAGCATACGCATCGTCGTACACGGTTCCGGTCAAAACAACCTGTGCACCGTGGGATTTCGTCGCCGAAACTTTTACGATAGGAGTTCTCTCTGGCATGAATATCTTTGCTTTTCTTCCAAGTAACTTAGAAATGTAAGCAACGCCCTGAGCGTGGTTGCCAGCACTTGCCGCGATCACCTCTTCCCCGGGATGACCTTGGTGAGAAAGCAGTGAGTTTGCTGCACCACGAATCTTAAATGATCCGCTGATATTAAAATTTTCGAGTTTATAGTAGATCTCGAAGCCGAGAAGAGCCGTATTAGACAGGCTTTTAGATACGGGTGTTGGAGGAACATAGGGAGCAATACGCAATCTAGCCTGCTGAATCTCATTGAGATTTACCTCCTGTTTGGTGATGTTCCAATCCAGTGGTGGTGCAGCTTCGTGGAGCGACATAAAACCTCTAAATAGTATAAAATATTAGATGTATCCGAATTTCAGACACCCTCCCATCATAATTGTAAAGGGTCGCCCATGTCTACCGTATGGCTCGTTGGTCAACCTGATGATTGGCAAGATGAATTTGCCGAGACGCTGTCTGGTTTTTTTGGTATCCGACGGATCGCCGGCCTTAGAAACTTTGGTCGATTGATAACAATTGCTGACGACCCGGTCGATCACTGTGCATATTGCATCATAAGGCTGACTCCATCCGATCCTGTCATGAGTATTCATGCCTCTTTATCCAGATTTTTACGTGAACATCACCCGTCACAAGTCTGTGCTGTGGGTGATTTGACTAACGAACAGCGTAGCTTGCTAGAAGGATTGGGCGTTGCGAATATTGGATGGCCTAGTGATATGATCCAAACAGCAAAACTTATAAAGTCGCTTATTAGGCCATCTAAGCGTAACTCCGGCGCATCATCTCGATCCGATTTCATAACATTTGGCGATGTAGAAATAAATATACCCAAAGGCCGTCTTCGCGTCCTGGCTACTGGTGTTGATGAACCCCTGACGCCAAAAGAAATCAGAATTGTACAGGTACTTTCTTCTGCTATGAATACAGCCGTAGGGAGAGACGAGCTTATCGACCAGGTGTGGGCTGGCTTGAAAGTATCCTCGAGCACTGTTGATAGTCATATGTCGAGATTAAGGAAAAAATTTGAGCAAAGCTTCGAGTGCCAGCTTGAAACCAAATACGGCTGTGGATGGATTCTTTCAGTCAGCGGCGCTGCAAATCGATAGTATTTTGCTATACAGCTGAAAGTGGTTTTTTAGGCGTAGAGCTCTCGGTATTTTCTAGAAGCTTATCGTCATCAATTCCGAGATCAAAGACTGGCAAAGTCTGAGGTTTTGCATCATCCAAATCTAGAGCCAATTCCTGTATTACAGGAATTGGTGCGATGGCTTGTGGAGGCGGCGGAGGAACAGTCTGGGGCTCCGACATATTATTAATGATAACATTGGACGGCCTAACCCATGCCTTGCTAACCTCTGCGACGACGATGGTGACATCGTCTTGAAGGTTTTCACTACCGAAAAATTGCTGGCCAAGCGATAACGTTCGACTCTTTATCTCTAGAATATTTTGATCGCCCCAGGCCGATACCGCGTCAACAAGCACCTTTCGTCCAATTGGATCGCGATCAACTAGTTGATTTTCAATAAGACCGTCAGTAAACAGGAATATTTTATCACCTGGGTAAAAATCCATCGACTTCTCGTTATAAGTGATCTCTTTGTCGACACCTAATGGTGTTCCCTGCAGAGTTACGGTAATTGGGACCGTTGGCATCTTTTGACTCATTTTTTTTGCAGATTTTCCCAGCCGAGGGTCATCTTTGTTTCCTGTTAAAATGAATGGGAAGTTATGACCAGCATTCGCATAAGTCACTTTGCCCGTATTAAAATCGAACACTGCGACAAAAAATGTCATGCTGATTTTACCGTCGACGGCATCCATAATAATAGAGTTTAGACGTCTAAGAAGTGCTGCAGGAGATGGGTCTAATCCGCTATTCTCGCTCAAGAAGATAGATACTGATTGACAGACGGCGTAAGCAATGGCTGTGACAAGAGCGGCTGGGGCCCCGTGTCCCATCGCGTCTGCGATGTACACTAGCTCCACGCCTTCTTTGATGGTGTAATGTCCCCACAGGTCTCCGCCACATTCAGTTGCCGGTTGATAACTTCCGGTCACTGCAAGGTGGGTTTTCACGATGTCCTTTTTGGGGAAAAAGGTTGATTGAACCATTCTGGCGGTCTCGAGCTCCTTCTCAAATCTCGCCTTTTCTACTTCTTGACTCATAAGCATCTGAATTCGGGTGGCCATGTTGTTCACGCTATGGCTTAATTCAGATACCTCGTCACTACTGCGGGGCTGGACGCGGACAGAGAAATTTCCACTTGCGATTTTTGCAGTAGCAGAGACCAAGTCTCGTAGATTTTTTGTGATGCCATTGGCAGATATAAAGCTTGTCATCGCAGCAAGAAGAAATATTAAAACGCCCCAGAGCGCCGACCTAATGTAAGTCTTTTGAACGACCTGAAATGCCGCAGCTCGGTCCCGCTCAACAATAGTCAGGAGGCGAAATCCCTTTGGCGTCTGCGCAAACGACCCAATTTTTGCCTTGCCGTCAGCGCCGGAGAATTCAGGTGAAAAGCCTGATGGTGCGCGACGCAGCAAAGCCATTTTCACGAGCTCGTGTTTTTCGACCGGCTTCTTGCTGAACAATCGCTGCTCATTAGTTGACGCAAATATTGAGCCATCAGTTGTGATCACGTAACCGGTTGTTGTTCGGCTTTGAGGTAGCGACAACTGGATTTTTGTCATTGTAGCGGCTGCCATCATCATGGCAAATTTCGATGTCTGACCTGGAATTCTAAAACGGACAGCAATCAGGGCTGTTGGAGTCTCTGTCCGTGGCGAAACATTTTTAACGAAGCGATCACCCTCAAATCGTCCTGGATTTAATGCTAAAAAATTTGCAAGTTCGTTCATCGATCCATCCAGGGACTTTACCTGATCAGGTTTCAGCGGCATGTCCTTGCTTTTTTCAATCGTCTGTTGTGCTTGCCGGAGTATCTTGTAGTTTTTTCCATCGATGAGATAAAGCTTCATAATGATGAAGTCTCTCTCTGCTCGCATGGCGCCTTGAAGCTCTAGGTCATTGCCTTGTGCATCTGTTTTAGATGCCGTCATCTTTGATGTTGTTACCGAAAGCTGTCCGATCCATCCCTCTAGAATTCCGGAGATATCGGCGGAAGATCTCTCGGCGATCACATTCGTCGATTCTTCGATGGTTTGCAGAATGTAGGCGCTAAATTTATTTGTAAATTGAAGCGTTAAAGGGATCACGCTTAGCAATACGACGATTGTCATCAAGTATGCGAGTTTTGCTGTCAATGAATGTCGGGCTGAGCGCTGCGACATAATGCTCCGTTCCTTGAATGTTCAGTGCTGTCATCGGTCGTCCATCCAGGAAATTGAGAGTGAAAACTAAACTTTCGGCGAATTTTACCGATAGAACAATGATGAGGGTTTGGATGATAATTTTTGTCAAAAGGGAAAATTCGGGAATAAATACTTGAATTCTTCAACGTTTAAAAACTTTGTGATAGTGCTTTGGCTGGCATCCGTCTTCGGTGTCGGAAGCCTCCTACTGTTTGAAGATAAGTTTTTTGCCTTGTCGGGGACTCCTATTGCAAAGGTTGGCAAGACGCAAAATCACGTGACATATCGCAGTGAGGAGGACACAAGATGGAAATTTATCGGCGATACAAGCCAGTTTTTATTTGACGGAGATCGCTTGGCAACAGGTAGAAAATCTCAAGCTATGATTGATTTTGGTGACGGAAGAGTTGCTAATATTGGCGAAGATACAACGGTTAGCTTAAGTGCAATCAGACAACAAAATGGATTGACCTACATTCTTAGCATGCCATCGGGATCTGTTGGAATTGAGAAGAGCAAAACTGCTGGCGCAAGTTCTGCCCAGTTCCCAATTATAATTCGCTCGGGTGGACGAGATTTTTATATTGAACCTGAGGAAGAAAAAGGTGTTTTAAGAAGTGAAAAAGGCATTCAAGAGTTCAAAGGAAAGCGGACGACTTTTGTCAAAACTTCGGCATTGGCTCAGTCAAAAGGTCGAGTTAATGTATCAGCCCCGAGTAATGGCGCTGCACAGACGTCCACAAATTTGACTCCATCAGGCGCTGTGCCCGGTTTAGTAGGAAATCCTGTTGAAGATGGATTGAACGGGGATAACGTGGTCGTTGAGGATCAAACAGATGATTTGACTGAATTTGATGCGCCGCCGATTGCGAGTTTGTCTCCCGTCCTATTAGAGAAAATTGCGACTGACCTTGCCATCACTATCCCAGATCCTGTACCTGTGCCATCTGCGTTCGGATTAGCCGGGGCTGCTACGCCGGCTGCGCAAACCCCAATCTCTGAGGGTTCGCCGCCAGCAACTTCGTTGTCAAGAATAGGTGACGCGACGTCAAAATCCGCAAAAGATTCGCAAAAGTCTGCTAATAGTAAGTCGGCGGTGACGGCAAAGACAACTAGCCCAAAAATATCCGACGGTGCATTAAAATTAGCTTCCAAATCCGGAGTCGGTCTTTCTGCCGTAAAGAAGGCCGCCGACCCTGTTCGTATGGTTCCAGCTGCTTCGCTATCACCTCCGCCGCCCGCTGTGGCAGGGACAGAAATTAAACTCGATACGTCTGCTGTGACAGCAATTTATTACTCCTTTAAACCACTGTCACAAATTAAAGGACCGCTGGGTGATCTCGGTTTGAAGCCTCCAGCTTCAACTCCGCCCGGATGGCAGCCTCTTCTAGAACTGAGCAATGGCTCTTCGAAAAGGCAGATAACGGATGTGAAGGGTGGGCAAAGAAATCTCAGCGTTGAAGATTTCGGATCTTTGACGGCAAACAGTATGATGGATGGCCTAGCGTGCGCAGACTTGGGTGTTCGTGGTGGAGCCAGAATATCGGATGCTAATGGTCAGAGGGTGTCTGTAGCGAAAGACGAATTTAAAATTAAGATTTGCTCTTATAGAGATGCTTCGAATAACGTCCCGCTGGCGATTGGTGTGTCTACGCTAGAGGGCGAATCTTCGAAGCGACCCATGATTTTTTCGCGCCCATCGGCAAACGAATTGAGATTTCAGATGGTTACTGATTCGCCGAGATTATATCTAACGCTATTGCCTTTGATGCAGGGGAGTCCAAACTTTCGTGTGGGCAAAGTCTCTGGGTTTTCTCAGTCTGGAATCTTTATTGCTAAGGGTGGTAAAGTTATCATGCAATTGGCAGGGCCCGGATTCACTGCGAAAACAGCTGATGCAATGCTGAAGTTAACTGGTGGAGATTTTGTTTACAAGGGACCACGTTCAGCTCTTTACGATGCGACATCCTACTCAGCTGACCAGCTGAAAGACTGGGTTTCAAAGAGTGTCGACGGTGGACGCAAAGTTTATGTCCATCGTTTGGGGAATCTTCTTCCAATTAGCAAAGATTTTCTTGAGGAGCGACGCGAAGTGGCGGTTTTTGTGAAAACCGTGGCATCCCAGTTATTTACCGAAAAAGTTGATATTATTGCGTTTCGCTAGCAGATTCGCTTAGCTTTTTTCGCCACACTTCTTTTTTGTAAAACTTGCCTCTAAATTTTCTGTGATTCGGATTATTTACGAGAAATCCACGGCCTCGTTCATCGTCCACCCAGTCGATGGAACTTCCGGCGACGAATTCCATGCTGCGTTGATCACAAATCAAGCGAATATCACTTTCAATTTGAAATACAACGTCTGTTGGGTCTTCGTGATCAAATGTAACCCCATAGTCGAAACCGTCACAACCTTTGCCGGATAAATAGACACGAAGATGTTTGCCAAAATACTCTGGCTCATCAGCTACCAACTTGCGAGTTGCTTCGATAGCACTAGCTGTCAGAGTTAAAGAATTTGACATGGCTAAAAATCTCCCTAACGCATCTTTGTGGAACACCGTATACTAGATGGATAATCAGTTTGGATATTGTTTTCAATGACCAGTATATTTTCTTATATATTTCAGCTTGTTGTGGTCAGCTTGGCGCTAGGTGGTAAAGCCTCTGCGGCCCCCGTCCTGGCTTTTGGGGACCTTCGGGGACACATGGAGCCATGTGGCTGTGATCCGCGAACCGATGTTGGCGGGTTGAAACGCATATCGGCGTCTTTGATTCGATACAGGTCTGAGCACCCTAACCTCATTGTTGTTCATTCAGGTAATTTATTCCCAAAAGTTATCAAAGATAAAACGGAAGCGGACGGGATATCTCGCGCTTTGGAGCGTCTTAGTCCAGACGCATCATTAATCAACGAAATTGAGTGGGGTCTTCTCTCATCCGGCGAAAAATTGCCAAATGTGAAGTGGGTGCTCTCCAATGTCAGCGATAATGCTAAGGTTGGTGATCTGAGCCAACTTATACGGCTGAATGGTGTAGAGATTTTTGGATACCTTGGGCGCGTTGATAAGAATTTACGGCAATTCGATACTGATCTTCTTAAGAAATGGAAAGCTCAATCAAAAATCACAAATAATGAAAATCGAGTTCTGATTTTCTCGGGAAGTGACGCAGAGCTTGAAAAAATTGTGAAATCTAAATTTTTCGGGGTCATCATCAGCTCGAACTCCACTAAGCTCGGTATTGAAAAGGGTGACCAAGAGCAGCGCGATGAAGAGTCTCTGGCGCGGCGTTACAAAAACCGCTTCCTCGCTTGGTCTGTGCCATATGGCGGCGGTGGATTTTTACGACAAGGCGGTCTCGAATTGACGGCGCCGCCAAAGACCCTGGCTTCTTCACTTGCTGCAACGGGTGAGAATAAAAGTGCTGCTAAGGTTAGTTTGACGGTACTAACCAGCATCCAGCCACTTCACTGGCTTAAATTAGGTGAAGAAAATGGCGCTCCGGAGAGTGTAACGAAGATTTTTGACGATGTTCGCGAGGCAAACAGAAGAAAATTTAGACTCTTAGCCGATCAGAGGGTTAGGGATCTTCCGATGTCTGGTTTTATTGGTGCTGAGGCATGCGCTAGTTGTCATGCCTCGTCCTATGATTCTTGGAAGAAATCCAAGCACTCCTCTGCCATGGCATCGTTACTGAAAAGAGAACGTCACGAAGATTCAGGGTGTGTCGAGTGTCACGTTGTTGGATTCACAGCCAAAGGTGGTTATGTGAATGAACAAAAGAGTCCAAACTTCTCTAATGTACAGTGTGAGAACTGTCATGGCCCCCGCAGGGAACATGCGTCGAATCCATCTCAATCCCCACGGGTAGATGCACGCGCCAGCTGTGCAGAGTGTCATACTCCTCCACATTCGCCAGGATTTGAGATGAAAAGTTATTGGAAAATGATTGAGCACAAATAGGTTTAAGTTGTTTTAAGAAGTGACCTGATCAAAGTTCTAGCTGCTCGGCCGCAATGTTCACCAGAGCGGTCGACCTCGTCTCGTGTTCTCTGTAAAGTTGAATTGAATTTTGGGTGTGAATTAAGTAGAGATTCCAATTCGTTACTAATTTCCTGTGATAGCCATTCACGTGTCTGCTGCTTTCGTTTGGTTTCGAAAAATCCAAGCTTCTTTCTTTGTTCAGCTAGATTATCCATGTGTTTCCAAGCCTCTTCAATTCCTTGGCTTTTATGAGAGCTCACAAGTATCACGTCGGGGCGTGTTGAATCGTCAGTTCTAGTTAGAGAGACTGCACGCAAAAGATCATTGCGTGCAATTTCTGCAGCTGGCTTGGTTTCCCCATCGGCCTTGGTTACAACGATTAAATCAGCAAGTTCCATGACTCCCTTTTTTAGTCCTTGCAGCTCATCACCACTGAGGGGCTGATGAAGTTGGACAAACAGATCAGTCATGCTGGCTGCGATAATCTCAGATTGGCCGATGCCCACGGTTTCGATCAAGATAACTTCATAACCAGCAGCTTCACAAAGGAGGATCGTCTCCCGCGTGTGGCGTGCAACACCACCTAATGCACCCGAAGATGGCGATGGTCGGATGAAGCAGAAATCAGATTTCGCAAGTTCCTCCATCCGTGTTTTATCACCAAGTATGCTTCCTCCCGTAATGGGAGAAGATGGATCAATGGCCAAGACGGCAATTTTCTTTCCTGATTTGACGAGAAAAAGTCCTAGAGCCTCAATAAAGCTACTTTTGCCGACTCCGGGTGGTCCGCTGATGGCTATGCGCAGTGAATTGCCGCAAGTAGGCAGTAACTTCGCCAATATCTCTTCAGCCTCCGCTCGGTGTTCAGGACGGGTGCTTTCCGTTAATGTTATTGCGCGCGCAAGCCAAAGTCGCGATCCAGACTGGATTTCCTGAATGTACTTCTCGGACGTGATCCTCACTTCAAGCCTTTCTCCAGAAAATCCAAAATACTCTCAGCACACTGAGGTATGGGAGTCCCGGGGCCGAATATAGCAGAACATCCTGCTGCTGTGAGAAATTCATAGTCCTGAGTTGGAATAATACCCCCGACAACAACCTTGATTCGCTCACCGCCGTTTTTTCGCAGCGCTCCGATTAACTCTGGAACTAGTGTCTTATGACCAGCCGCTTGGCTTGAGATGCCCACCACGTGCACGTCGTTTTCAATCGCTTCTTTTGCGGCCTCTTCCGGAGTTTGAAACATCGGCCCAATATCAACGTCAAACCCAAGATCAGCAAGTCCGGTAGCGATGACTTTTGCCCCGCGGTCATGTCCATCCTGGCCAAGCTTGCAGACGAGAATTCTGGGACGTCGGCCGGATTTTTGAGCAAATAATGCAGTGCGTTTGCGGATTTTTTCAATCACGTCTTGTCCCCCAAAAGCTGACGAGTAGACGGCGCTAATTGTTTGGATGGTTGCCTTATGGCGACCGAAGACTTCAGCAAGTGTTTCACTGATTTCACCGAGTGTTGCTCTAGCTTTAGCTGCGATCACTGATTGCTCAAGAAGGTTGCCGGTGCCTGATTGTGCCAATTCCCTCAACTGATCGAGAGCTCTGCGCACGGATTTTTCATCACGTGATTTGCGCACCTCTTCAAGGCGTTTGATCTGTGATTCCCTGACAGACGTATTATCAACGTCCCGGACTTGCAGGTCGCCTTGGCTTTGATGGGCCTGGTATTTATTGACGCCGATGATGACATCAGCTCCACTGTCGATTCGAGCCTGCTTTTTTGCTGCACTCTCTTCGATGCGAAGTTTTGGAATTCCTTTGTTGATCGCTTGTACCATACCCCCGCTGTCTTGTACTTCTTTCATCAATTCTTTTGCGCGGGCGACGAGATCGTGAGTGAGTCGCTCCATGAAAAAACTACCACCAAACGGGTCAACTGTGTGGCAGATGTCAGTTTCTTCTTGAATGATCAATTGTGTATTGCGGGCGATTCGTGCTGAAAATTCAGACGGGAGTGCAATGGCTTCATCCAACGCGTTTGTGTGCAGTGACTGTGTTCCTCCGAAGACGGCAGCCATAGCCTCAATCGTTGTACGTATGACGTTATTGTACGGATCTTGTTCGGTCAGTGAATATCCGGAGGTCTGACAGTGGGTTCGCAGCATCATGGACTGAGGATTTTTTGGTTTGAATTGTTTCATGACATCGTGCCACAGAAATCTTGCCGCACGAAGTTTGGCGATTTCCATATAGAAATTCATTCCAATCGCAAAAAAGAACGATAGTCGTGGTGCGAAATCGTCGATATCAAGGCCTCTTGCCAGGGCAGTTTTTACGTATTCAATTCCGTCAGCGATTGTATAGGCAAGCTCAAGGGCGCTGTCTGCGCCTGCTTCTTGCATGTGATAGCCACTGATACTAATGCTGTTAAACTTTGGCATGTGTCGTGATGTGTACTCGATGACATCCCCAACTATGCGCATACTTGGTTCTGGTGGGTAGATGTACGTGTTTCGTACCATGTATTCTTTCAAGATATCGTTTTGAATGGTGCCAGACAGTTTTGAGGCCGGAACCCCTTGTTCCTCTGCTGCTACAATGTAGAAAGCCATGATCGGCAAAACAGCGCCGTTCATGGTCATGCTCACACTCATTTCATCAAGCGGGATTCCGTTAAAAAGAATTTTCATATCTTCAACGGAGTCAATGGCAACTCCCGCCTTTCCGACGTCGCCGCGAACACGGGGATGGTCGGAGTCGTAACCGCGATGCGTTGCAAGATCAAACGCAACGCTAAGGCCCTTTTGACCAGCAGCGAGATTGCGTCGATAGAATGCGTTACTCTCCTCTGCAGTACTGAAGCCAGCATATTGTCTGATAGTCCAGGGTCGATGGGTGTACATCGTGGCTCGCGGTCCGCGCGTAAACGGAGCAAGGCCCGGAAGAGTGTTTGTGAAATCTGACAGCTCTGTCAGATGCTCTTTGGAGTAGAGGGGGCTGATGGTAACGCCTTCAGGCGTTTTTTTGTTTAAGGAATCAACATTATCCACCCGAAGCTCTTTAGAAGCTAGTTTTGCCCAGGCATCGATGGGTTGTTTTTGTTCTTGGGTCATAAAATTAGAGTCTCCGCGGTTTGTGGTACAGCGCGTTCCCGCTTATAATTTAACACATATAGAATTTCTTTAGTATTGCCAATGATTTAGGCGTCACGGACGCAAAAATGACGAGACCTCGCTGGGGCGCTTAATGGATCTATTTGATCTTAAATTTCAAAGTAATTTAGCTGAGTTTAGTGACCTTGCAATCCTAGGCCTAAGTTTTATCTTAGCCGCTCATATTCTGCTCAAAAAGCAGGAGCCAGTGGTTTGTTTGAGCTGGCTTCTTGGTGTTTCTACTTTTCCCCTTTTGACGGCCATTTGCTATGTCGGTTTTGGAATTAATCCTTTTGAGCAATATGCAGCCCGAAAGCGTGCATCAAAACACCTGGCGGGTCTTCGCCGGGTTAGATTGCCGCGCGAACAGATTATCCACAGCAATGATATGGCGCTAAGATCTCATGATTTTTCAGGATTTGATCGGACTGCATTGTGGGTATCCATGCTGCATGGCTCAGCGATTCAAACAGGTAACGAGGCGGAAATTCTTGTCAACAGTACGAGTGCCTTTGGAGCTGCCAAAGCTGCGATCCAGAGTGCAAGAGAATTTATCCTGATTCAGTTTTATCAGATTCAAGTCGACACAGTCGGTGTTCAGTTTTTGGATTTGCTTGCTGAAAAGTCGAAGGCGGGAGTCAAAGTTTATGTTTTGTTTGATGCCTTGGGGTCCCACCGTCTAAAGACCAGTTTGATTAAAAAGTATCGGGATAAAGGAATTGAAATCAATCGGTTCCTGGAGGTACATCCCATTAAAAGACGATTTCAGATTAACTGGCGTAACCACCGTAAGCTCATCGTTGTCGATGGGCGAATAGCCTTTACTGGCGGCTTCAACGTCGGCCAAATGTATCTGGAGGGCCCCGACCCGGAACGTCCAAAATGGTTTGATCTGATCTTTCGGGTTAGGGGGAGCGTGATTGGAGATTTGACCGCAATTTTTGCGGAAGACTGGCATTTTACAACTGGAAAGACGATTCCCGCTGATTATCTTGAACGCCACGTTGAGAAGTCCCCTCCAAAGACTGACTCAAAGAATCTTTTGCAGATTATTCCAAGTGGACCGTCGGAAAATAATGCTCCCTTCTATTCGACCTTTATCGGAGTGCTTCATGAGGCTAGGCGACGCGTTTGGATTATGACGCCTTATTTTGTTCCTGATAAGGAGCTTCTTCATGCTATGCGGATGGCGGTCGCTAGGGGTGTCCACGTGCGCGTTATTGTTCCAAAACACTCAAATCATCCAATTACGGACTTATGTGCTCATTCTTACTTTGGGGAGCTTCATCGGTATGGTGTTGACCTCCAGCGATACGTGCCAGGTGTTTGTCATGGGAAGCTTTTGTTGGCTGACGATGATCTGATACTGGCAGGGTCGAGTAACTTGGATTATCGGAGTTTTTTCCTGAATTTCGAAACAGATCTGCTGATGAGAGATCGCGCTCTTGCGGCTCAGATTAGCGAGATTTTGGAGGGGGTCTCTAAACATTGCGTTCCCCTTAGTCCGGATGATGTCTCGCCTAAGCGTGTTGCTCGTTTGCTTTTTAGGCGAATTATGAGACTCTTTGCTCCGCTGATGTAATTGCCAAAAATAGCGGAGGGCTAAGCTAGTTCATGTTTTGCTACTGGCAAAAACAGATTGTTCTGTGGTTTGTCGTAACTTTTTTCCTTCCGATAGAGGGCGTCGCTCGTCCTAGCAAGGAAGAGAAAGCTCGTCGACGGTCGGCTTTTTGGGGCGTTTTTTCTGACACATATCGTGCATCAGGTTGCCTTGGATTTAAACCGGTGGACCTCGCTTGTGCAAAAACAGCGCTAAACGATGCTTTGGTTCATGCAGATGTTATTGAAATTTCAGTCACAGACAAGGATCTTGGTTTTTCAAAAAGACTGAAGTTAATTCAGGGAAAAGTTGATTCAGCTGATGTTCAGCAAGCTCAATCAGAGATGAAAGGGTTTTTGAGATCACTTTTTGTTGAGTTTGCGGAGGCCTCAGCTCCCGTGGTGCAACCTGATAAAACTCTCGGACAGAAAGTGTACAAAGATTACTGTGCGAGCTGTCACGGTGACGAAATGAGTGGCCAAGGGAAACTAGCTGGAAAATTGAAGCGGATTCCGCCCTCATTTAATCGTAGCGATCGATCTAGCACTCAGTTCCCTTTTGGGATCTACGCAGTCATGATTCATGGTACAGATGATGGAGAAATGACATCGTTGTTGGATGTGCTGACAGTCGATGAGCTTTGGTCTGTGGCATTCTATGTTGCTAGCTTTCGTTTTAATGATCACAAGTCTTTTGGAGATTCAGCTGAGCGCGACAAGCTATTAGCCCAAGGTGATACATTTGCTTTGTCGGCTTTAGCGATGGCTACAGATGAAGACCTTGAAGCAGTTTTGCAATCTCGCGGGATTTGTACCGACTGTCAAAGCGCGCTCTATTCATTGCGCTCTGAATTTCCGTGGCAAGTGTCCACGAGTCGTCTGGATCCAGAGGTTAAAGCACCAAGGGATCAGACTGAGGACCGCGCTTTAGTGATTCTTTTAATTATGGTCATTTTAGTTTCTGCGGGGTTTATTTACATTCTCAAACGAACTGGCCGCGTCGACGATCGTTAGCTTCACAAGAGAATGCTGAAATTACAGTAATTTTACCGGTTCTGGTCAATTCTCAAGGACGCCGCTTGTGCGTTGTCTCGTTTGTTGCTAAATCTGTCGACCTAGCAACGATGGTCCCGTGGTGAAATGGATCTCATGGCACCCTCCGAAGGTGTAGTTGCAGGTTCGATTCCTGCCGGGACCGCCATTGCAAGCAGTATTCGAACCACTCCTCCCCCCGATGCCTTCCAGAAGGCGGCGGGACCTCTAACAACAGGAATTCAGGTAGATGGCATTAAATTTATGGGACTGAGTGAGCCGAACTCACTCTTGAGTTGGCTGGAATTGCAGCGTCATTTCCTCAATCGACGCGAAATGAATCCGGCTCAGTAATGCAACGAGTTCACAAAATCTTGACAGTATCCCCAATAAGTAAGGAAAAGTCGGTTGCATTGCGTCAGTGTTCGGCGTGGTTATTTTTGGGAAGGATTTTTATTTTTAAGGCTTGATCGAGGCGTTAGACGTTGTACCCAGCGCCTAAATAGACCATCAATAAAATCATGGTCAGCCTCATTGATACCAAGCAAAGGCATTTTAAAAACACCCTGCGTGCGCTTCATACGCAGATAAATCATGCTTTTGTCGATATCTCCCGGCGCAATCACCCTGGTCGAGGCGTCCACGTTTGGTAGACCAACATTTCGATTGACCACGGGTCGCCCAATTTGCTGAATCACATGCATCGCATTGCGATTGGAGTGGGTTTCAAGGCTGTAATTGAGCCGTAAAAAGTCATCTGCTGCGCCAGGGATCATGGTAGTGCGGCGCTGGTTATGGCAGTGGCCGCAATTAGCGTGCAGATAACCAATGACATCACGTTCATTTTCATCAACTGCAAAGGTTCGATGCCGCTGCCAAGGAATTGTTGGACCAGATAACGTTTGACTCGCATAAAGTCCCTCTATGAACGCACGAGGCAATTGAAAACTTGTAAAACCGAGCACGGGTTCGCCGCTTTTAAAAGAAGTAGATCTGCTTTCTTGATCATGACACAAAACGCACTGGCTATATGAGGGCACAGCATGCGACACACCACTCATGCCAGGGAGATCGATGTCGATCGGTAAGCTCCCACTTTCGTTGTTCCAAAGGTCTGCATTGTCCCCAGCAGCGTTCCAGACGTATGTTCCAAACCTCCATGCGCCATCTTGCTTTTCCATATACCGAGTCTCAATAGGTATTGAATCAGCCCCCAGTTGAACAGAGAATTCTTTCCAAATTTTTGTCCCGTTGGGATAGCGCCATAACTCTAAGTCCATCGCGACAATTGGCTGACCTTCAGGCAGGAAAACAAACCGACGCTTTTGCATAACGTTAGAAAATAGACCGAATCGCGGTTCATAGGGCCGAACATCATCAGAGATCACCTGACCGCGAAAATTCTTATAAAGTCCGGTGCCTTCAAGAGTTCTAATATTTGTCTGGCCGTATTCGAGAGCAAGAGCCTCGTACGCCAGGAGTAGTGGCAAAAGTATTAAGATTAATCGCATAACTCACTCTTTAGTAACTCTGCACGACCATGCAAGTTCCCGGCGAGATAATCAGAAATAACAGAACGCTCATCTGGTCGCCGTGGATGAACATGGAAAAATTCGGTCGCGGTTTCGGCACCATGGCATCCGCTGCAAGTGTTTTCTGCAAAATGATGCCTCAAATCTTCGTCAATTTCGGAATTGTCCTGGAGCCATCGAAACTCATTATCCAAAAAAAATGCACTTCCAGATCCAAACTCTTTAGGCAGGCTATAATTGTCCTTCATGATTTCCGCGGCATTACCTTTGATCCATGATATCAGCTCGGATTGTTTTGTCCCATTTAGAGAAAAATCTGGCGTCTTCTCAACTGTATTAATCCTCAAATTATTTTTTTGCTCATCGACAACAAACTCGCGCAAGTCCCAGCCCTGCCCAAAAAACTGGTCGTTTGTCCTTAATTTTGCTAACCGTGTATGCCCTGAAAATGGGTACGTGGCTTCTTCAGTTAGGCGTTCAAGCTGACGCAGATAATCTCTTTCGTCACTTGCATGCGAAAGGTTAGCAATCGCCTGAAACCATGCTTTTTTGGTTGGAAAAAGATTTGATCGATGCAAGAAAAATTCTAAAATTACTGTCATATCCCTTGGCAGACCAACTTGATCCACGACACCAAAAAGAAACCTAGCCTCTCCAAAACTATTGGCGGAGGCTAGATCGGGGCGAAACGCAATCGCAAGAAGATTCAGAGGCGCCTTCCCAAGATCCAGGGCAGGGTCTTGCCGGTGGTTAGAAGAATAGGGGGCAAAAGGCCAAAGATCCAAGAGCGGCTTTGGCCTTCGCTCAGGCAGTCGATAGCCGTTAAACGTTGTAATTCTTTTGTACTGCATCAGCCAGTCATAGACCGCTTCTCCGGCATAATCAGAATTGACAAGCCCTCTTTTCAAAAGTCCTGAAAAGCCGAATGACCCCAGTGGCTGAGCACGTTGGCTATTAACGACAGCCAAATCCGTGATCAGCAACGACTTTTCTGGAATAATTTTCGCGCTACAATCAAAAGAAAAGCCCCGAGCCCCGAACGAAAGCACGGATACCATCGTGGCAAGTAGATTTACAACCTGACGAATGGCTGGACTCCTTGGATTGGATACTGGAGCATCTCTTTAGGGTCATACGACCTTCCACACGCCCTATATCCATGGTTGGTTGTCAACTCAACCCACAAAAAATTTATTCCTGAAGCTGGTAGAGGCACTCCAACCAGTGGAAGTGTTACGCGTATCAGGTGTTCCTGCCCTGGCAAAATTACACGATTACCAGGTGTCTCAACTGTAACACCATTATCTTGAACAGAGTAAAACAAGTCTCGATTACCAACATTCTGAAGCGCCATTTCTACGGTCATCCACCGAATTCCATCTCGATCTGCAAGGAAAACATTGGGATCAGAAGGATGGATGAGACTCATGTTACTTGAACAGTCTAGGCTTGGGCCGTCATTTTTTGTAATCACCAATGTCGTTTTCTCGCGAATGACGCGGTCGCCCTTCGTTGCCTGAATAGTTACTGGAACTTGGTAAATCCCAGCAGGAAGCCGTTGATCTGCTGTCAGATAAACTTGGAGACCATCATCATTAGTGCTGTCTTTTACAGTGAGCCAATCGGGTCTATTTGGAATTTCATAGGTCCAAACATAGCCTTCTTCGCCCCCAAGTACAGAAGCATCGATCCTGTGGCTGGTAGTGAGACTGAAATCAATAATAATTTCTTCTGGGAGACCTAAAATCCGGCTTTCACTTAAATTGAATGCCGTCAAATCCAAATTATTTTGTGGGTATGAATCGAGTGTAAAACCATCAGTGACATTCATCAAGACTCCGAGAACGTAACTTCCCGGAGGCAAATGATCGACTTCTGGAGCATTGCTATAATAATCAACGTGAATATTTCGACCAGTGGGGTCAAATTCGTCCTGCCAACTAATGGCACCCCAAATTTTATCCACTTCCTGGTAAGTATATTGCCCAATGAATGCTTTGCCATCTGCAGGGCGAAAAAATAGAAATCTCGCAGAAATATCCTGATCCCAGAATTCCGGGTCCGGAATTTCGTCAGCTCCCTCCATGACCCTCAAGATATTACGGGAGCCGTGCGATGCGGTCTTCCCATTCAGCTGAATAGTTGCATTGAGCACCTCATGATATAAGTCATATTTTCCGCTCAGTGGTGGCGCTGCGTAAGCCGGCAATGCACCAAGATTCAGCAGTTGTTCTGTCACGTTATTCAACTGTGCATCAGTGGTTTCAGTCACATATTCGCCCTCTTTGAGAAGAGCAGCTCTTGAATTAATTGTCACACCAAGGAAATACTCTCCAGTGCTCATTGATGGCAATTCACTGGTGACAGTGATAGTTTTTGACTCATGCTTCCTCAAGTTAATTTGACTGGCTATCGGAGCAAGGACTAAACCTTGTCCAACAAGATTTCTTGCAATATTGCCCAATGGCACTAGAAACGGCTTACTGAACATTGTTACTTCTGAGTCCATGTCGCTACCGATGTTTTTAAACATAAGCTGAAATTCAATTTTGCCATCGGTCACCTTTGCCTGAGAGGCGAACTCTACAGTAATATCTGGTGACAGCGGTTCCACCTTAAGACTGGCCACTGATTTGAGGGGGCGCTCGCAACTGCAGATAGCCATACTTATGAATAACAATGGAATTGTACTAAATCGAAAAAATGATCGAAGACGTCCCATGAATTTCTCCCTAATTCCCTGCTGCAACGATTGACCTGGCCGTATCAAATGTAATTTGTAACCTAAGGTAGAAGCGGCGCTTGATTTCCTCTACGCTATTCGTGAAAACTGACAAAATAGGAAAACTTGGGTGGAGATCCGTTACATGCAGGTAACGTTTTTTTGTTGGATGGGCTCGCTACAGTTGTTTACGGCAATCAAGCGCCTATCGTCCGCTATTGTATCCAGCCAGACTTTAGCTAACAAAAAGTCCATCGGCCAATCGAAGTCTCCGTACATTTGCCTTTTCAAATTGCGAATGTCTCCGGCGTTTACACGGTGAATCTTGGCCGATGGACTGATTGGGGTCGATACTGATGAAGTATTGCCTGTGATTTTTTTTGAGACGACGTAGAGATATATTGCTCATGTAGACGACTTGGTCGTCCCGAAAATTACACCCTAGGAGGTATCATGTTAAAATTTTCGATGGTTTTATTCAGTTTTCTCGCCGCATAACTGGCAAGCGCGAGCGGCGGCAACCGCTTGCCAACCTATATTACCTGCTCCGACGTAGTGTGCCCTGGCAACTACTAATGCGAGGTTGAAAATGACACGTTAGCAGTTGGCTGCGTTGAGCCTCGAAACTGCGTTGAACCAAGACACAGGTCAAGGTAACACGATCTGACCTTTATTTTAGCCATCTGACTCGATCGCCTCTCATCAGCTCTTGGCAAAAAGCTTTTCTAGGACCTTTTTACGGTATCCAAAGATGGTTTTGACGTCGTTTTTAACCATCGGAAGTGCGACATCCCCGAATGCCCAAAAGTGCATTTTATAGATAACGCGATCCGTCATGAACGTGCCAGATCCCAGGGTTTCAAACGAGTGGGTGTGGTGCCAGATCTTGTAGGGACATTTTAGCTGCGTGTCGATGAATTTTCGCGGTGGATCCCAGTCCTCAATCCTTGTTCTCCAGGAGACTGGCATACCTTTAATTTTTAATTTGTAGTCGATCAGGAGTCCAGATTTCATCTCGTTAGAAGACTTTTTTGTGATAGTGGGGCCGAATGACCCACTTTTCTTGAGTGTGTTTGTGTACAGCTTTCATGAGCAAATCATGATCGATGTTGTCAAACAGACCTTTGATATCAAACTCCATGACCCACGGATAAGTGAAGCAGTTCTGCCTCGCTTGTCCTACAGCGTGTAATGGAGATCGACCGGGACGGTAGCCAAATGAGCTGTTATGGAAGATTGGTTCGACCAATGGCTCGAGCTGCATCTTAACCACCATTTGGGCCACTCGATCGCCGACCGTCGGAATACCAAGCTTTCTTTCACCGCCAGAAGCTTTAGGTATGCTTTGTTAAGCCTGACGCAGGGCTCAAAGGATTTTATCCAATTTGGTGAAAGCTCTCCATCGAAGCAGCTCAAGAAGAGGCTTTAAGCTGACTTTTTCCTGGTTGCTTTTCGAGGAGTTTTTTTGGCGATGAGTGGCGCCAAGTCTTGGGCGGCCAAAATTTCAATGCCAACTACCTGACCAGAAGCATCAAAATCAACTAGCATCCCAGGGCGAAATTCTACTGTGCTTGCAACTTTACCTTTTCTCAGTTCGACGTATGCGACGTCCAATTTTTCATCAATAGTCATTTTTTTCATGAGTCACCTTTCCAGTAGGCTGTCACAACTAATACACCGAGAGGAATCTTTATGTAAATTACGATTAATTCCTTACCAGCGACTTGTCCTAAACAAATAAATCGTCCGCGAATGTCAAATCCTATCGTATCACCAACGGCCAAGCAGTCGCGCACGTGCTGCCTGGTAATAGACCGCTGTTTAAGCCGCGATGCAGCATGTTCAGAAATTTCTAATCTAGACGGAGCCACGCTTCCCTTTTGACAACGCTTATGAAATATACGTGCACACTCTCAAATTATGTATGGTCATTGCGTTTGTGTCTAACTGAAAATGCAAATGACAATAAACATGACCATAACTCCAAAGGCCGGGCAATTCAGGAGCCAGTCGGGTGATTTATTAATATACCCACGCAAATGGATACGACCGGATGGTTACAAGCCGAGATGAAAGCATTTTTGAAAGTGTACACCTTCTGGTGCATACAGATTTGGAGGTTGCTTCATTTTTTGTAATCTACCCCGCGCCACCGGATACTCCTGAGTGACTGTCCCTGGTTCGAATAGTACAGAGTTGAGGCCGCCATTTAAGTTAAAAACGCCTCCGTCTCATGTTCTTGAGACGGAGGCGTTTTTGTTGAGATTGCAATTATTTAGAAGCAAAAATTGCAGATGCAAATTGGAGTTTGACCGTTAAGTTAACTTTATCCGAGATCATCTTGTCGCCCAGGTTTTTAAAAAACTTTCCAGAGCCGTAGCGCACATTCCATTTTGTGCGATCAAACTCTAAATCAGCAGTAGCTGTTTTGCCATCACTGCTTGGCTTTGCAATAAAGTTGATTGGATGGGTTTCACTTTTGAGAGTTAGATCTGCGGTCACTTTGTACGACCCGTCCTTTTGAACGCTGGCTTTTTTAAAAGTAAGAGTTGACGTTGGAAATTTTGCAACATCAAAGAAGTCGTCAGATTTCAAATGCCCGACCAATTTTGCGTTATATTCCTTATCCGTTAAATCAAGATTGATGATGGAAGCCATGTCAACGACGATTTTGCCACCAGTAAGTTTCGTGCCATCCATCTGAACTTCACCTTCTTTGATGGCGATGGTCCCATTGTGGGCGCTACCGGTGACTTTGCTTCCCTTCCATTCGACTACACTTGCAGCACTGTCGATCATAAAAGATTTTGCAGCAAATGAAGGCGCGCTCGAAAAGGATACTATGGCTGTTAAGGCTAAAAGTTTGACTGAGCGGAACATGAGAATCTCCTGGCTTAAAATTTTGACGATGAGTTAATCAAACGTGGTCCCAAGGATAGCATTTCTTTTCTGATGATGTCTAGGCACGCGGTCCAGTTACCCTTGTTGAAACGTATCGCTCTAAAACTGGTCTAGGTGCAAACATTGCGTCCAGTTTCTGAAGGATGGTGAACAGTCCGCCAATTTTTCTATCCAAAAAGATCAGTTCTTGGGGTGGGCGGCGAACGCCTTGTTCATAGAGAAGACTCTTAACTTTATCTGTAGCTCGTTGTGCTAACTGGGTGCGTCCCCACATGTAAACGCTGTCGTCTAAGAATGGTTCTGCGATAAGTTTAGAAATTTCATAGAAAGCTTGAATATCGGACTCTGTGTCATCGTCTCTCATGATTTTGAGTGATCTTAGAGCGTCGAATAGCCGATGAGCGTCTTTTTCAAAAACGACGGCATCAATGATGGAGTGATAGTCTTTGACGAAGGACTGCGGAAATATCCGGACTGCACCAAAATCTAGCAATACCCACTGGTCCTGGCCATCATCACGGATTTTTATTCGGTAGTTGCCAAAGTGAGGATCTGTTTGCACAGTGCGAAACTTAAAAAATTCCATAAAGAAAAGTTCGAGTATCGCCTCTCCGAGCCGATCTCGACGAGATTGGGGGAGGTTCATGACGCTAGGGCTATCAACATCAAATCCCTCCTGAAATGATGTAAAAATCACGCGCTTTGTTGAGAATTCTCTGTTTACTTCCGGGACGACAAACCGATTGTCGCTGGCAAGCCACTGTGCAAATTGCTCTGTTGCATCGGCTTCCTTCGAATAGTCGACTTCCCGGTGCAGCATGGCGCGTATCTCGGCAAACAGTCCGTCAAGATTCATATCTTTAGGAATGAATCGAAGTATCGAAAAAATTCGCTTCAATATTGCCAAGTCGCTATCAATAGATTTATCGACACCGGGATACTGAACTTTCATGCACCATGTTTGTCTATCCCCAGGGACTGTCACCTTGTACACTTGGCCAATTGATGCGGCTCCTATCGGAGTTGGCTCAATAGAAAGCTGCGTGAATTTTTCCATCCCTAGTGATCTCTTAGTCGACGCCATCATGACTTCAAAACTTACAGGCGGTGAGTCCTTTTGCAGGGATTTCAGTATGTCCCGGACCTCAGGTGGCAAAAAATGTTCGCCATAGATGCTGAATAGCTGACCAGCCTTTTGAAGAGATCCTTTCAGTTTACCGAGTTCTGCTGTCAATCGTGTTGCTTGATCAATTAGAAAACGCCGAGATAGCTCAGATTTCTCATCTGATTTGATGAAGCTTTTAATCGACAGTAGCGCAGCGTCAGCACCGGCTTTAATCGATAATGAGAGGAGCCGCGACGAGCGAGAGAAAGAGGATGTGATCAATTCAGTTAGGACCCCATCATCTCCACTCTTATTTTTCTTTCGAGCCATCTTGGAAATATCTCCTCTGTCTGGGAGAATTATAGGTAATTTTTTTGAAAAAGTCGCTTTTACAGAGTTTACAATATTTGGAGGCCATAAATGAAAATACTGACTACGAACCAATTATTCCTATCATTGCACTTTTTCGTAGCGTTTTATGGCAGCAGTACACACGCTAATCCTGTTTCTGTAGATATGGAGCTTCCCTACAAATATATTAGCTTTATTGTGAAAGATGCTAAAACGGGCAAGCCGATCAGCGAAGGTCGCGAGGATCTAAAGCAAGAAAATGGTTATATGACAAAGACTACCAAGTACTGGCTTTTTGGCGATCATAATAAGTCCGTAATTCAGGAAGAGACATGTTCATTTGAGTTGAAATCGCTTCGCCCAAGATATTACAAATTCCAGAACGCGAAGACCGGGGAATTTGTCTCATTAAGTGGGCTGAATGAGTCGGCCTTTGCCGAAAATCTCCGTTACAAAGACGCTGCTGATAAACCAGAAGTTTCGGGCACATTCGCGTGGAAAAGTGGCATGATTTTTGGCAAGACACTCCATCATTTGATTGTCCGCTCCTGGTCGAAGCTTGTCAAAAATGAGCATGAATCATTCCCTCTCTATGTACCCATGAAGAGAGATCAGTATGTTTTCAGAGTTTCCAAAAAGTCCGATAAGACTACAGCTGATGTCGTCACGAGAGTGATATCTCTTGAGCCAGATAACTGGGCTTTTAGACAGCTGGCTCCCTCTATGCTCTTCTTTTACGCCGAGAAAAACGGTGTGCCGACAGTGGTTAGATATGAGGGTCCAACAACTGTCACAGTAGACAAGGACTCAGATCGCAAAGTGGTCATTGAATTCGCCTACGATTCCGACATCTCAGGAGCTGCGCTTTAGGGCCTAGGTGAGGATTCTTCTGTTGGTTTCTCGCCAGGGTTGCGTCCGCATGTAGAGTATATTTTCATGTAGGACCATGATGTAGATTCGGGCATGAACTTAATCGTCTGGATTTGGGCCTGTCGCAGTGCGAGGCAGGGGTCGCCCTTTTGCTGAAGGAAGCGATAGAAGTTTTTTGTCACGAAAAGTGTGTCACTTTGGTTTTTAGGTGCATCACTTCCGATGAAGTCTCTAATGCCTTGTTCAAATAGCGCTTCAGCAAGAGTATCGCTATCGGTTGGTTGGGAAAAATACGCAAGCTTAATACTGTCATTGCCAATCAATAATTCATCTATACGGATTGCCCCGGTCTTCGTCTGCTTTGAATTGAGCTGAATTTCAGATAGTTTTGGTTCAACTGTATTTGTCTCGTATTTTGCTGAGATGTGAAGTAGATTTTTGCCGCCCAAAGCAGCCTGTACTTTATTTTTCGACATGCCCTCATCATAGAGGATTTGTGAATCTGGGAAGAATCTTGGTAAAAGTGTACGCTCCTTAGAGAGAAATGACTTCTTATCCTGGGGAGTCAATACACCCAACACCTTGAGCAGACGCTTATCAGCAAAGTCAATATTTTCTTGCTGCGGGATTATATGCCCAATAGGCAAATATGAGATTTCAACTGACTGAACCAGATATTTTCCTGATAGTTGTAATCCAGCAAATGGAATGGCAGATGTCGTTCGGGTGCTGATTATTCTGAGCCGATCAGAGCGGAGAATATCGGATTGTATCGGACGCAAAAGTGATTCCGCAAGTTGATTTAAAGATCTTTCTCGAATCTGTTTGTCGCCTAAAGAAAGATCTGTGAGAGTTTTCTCGAGCTCGCTTCTCCGTAAATTTAGCTTTCTGTAGTCAAGCTTTCCATTCACCAGGCGGAAGATATGGCTAAATTTTTCTCCGAAGAAATACGCAACAACCAAACCATCCTTAGAGAGCTGGTTGGCCATACTAATAAACTTTTCTGCCCCTTCGGACGAGCTTTTCCCTACATTGTACTCCTTGAGCTTTAACTCGAAATCCAAGGATCTCTCAAATGCCTGGTTCTTGAGATCACTTGATAAGAGTGCCTCAATATAGCGCTCATGAACATCTAGGTAGGACGCTTGAGCAATCGAATTGGAGCTGAATTCGGCCTTTAATACGCCGACCGACATCTTTGAAATATAGTCGTAGGACTGCTTTAGAAACTCAAGCGATGTATTAAATCTTTTCTGTTTCAGGGCCGAGATTCCGAGTCCGTATTGAGCGCGCCACTTGAGATTCAAAATCTGAAATCGCCCTGCTACGTCAAGAGCCACTGAGAGTTTTTTTTCTGCCTCTTCCGTTTGCCCCAGTATGCCTAGTATGTCTGCCTCGACCAAAAGAGTAAATATATAGGCGTATCGAATTCCTTTGATGACTGGTTTTGAAAGTGAATTATCTAGCAGAATTTTGGCGCTTTTAGGGTCGCCGCCCATGGCAATGACGAGTGCAAGATTAGCGGTTTCTGTGATTGAGAAGGGAACATTTTGGGGATCAATTTTGGCTAGTTCCTCATTGATCGTTATCGCTGATTCGAATAGAGCGGCTGCCTTTGAGAATTCCCCCCATTGTCTGTGCCAGTGGGCAAGATTGTGACGCAGGTCACGTTCAACTATTTTCTGCTTTGTTTCGATCGCCTGTAAAATACTTGAATTGAATAGCGCCAGGGATTCTGATCGTTTTCCCTCAGCGGCTAAGATCATTGCCCTAAGATTATTTGTTCTTAGCTTGAGAGAAACTGAACTCTGTTCGGCCTTAACTCGCGATATTTGCTTTGCGGCCTCGTTCAGATGAAACTTTGCCTCCGAGAGCCGACTTTGCCAATATAAAGACTCTGCAAGAGCATTATGTACTTCAGCCAGTTCGGTTGCCGCTAGGCGTGAGCTGTCCTCTTTAAGTAGTGCAATCAAAAGATTCTGAGCATTAGTTTCTTCATGAGACTGAATTAAAATTCGCGCTGTAACCAATCTAATTTCTAAGCGGACACTTTGGCTGTTTTGTACCAGCCCGATTTTGTCAGCCTCCGAAAGCAGTTTTTTTGCCTCGGCGAAGTCGAAAAGCTCATAGGCATTAATCTTTGCCAATCTCAGATTGCATATGGCTACTTTTCCCCAGTCCTTAGCTTTTTGGTAATATCCCTTGGCAGTGAGAAGACTTTTAATTGCCTCATCAAATCTGCGCCTTTGCTGATGAATGATTCCCTGTAAATCATGGACTCTTGCCAAATCATCTGGCTTTAGGGTGTTGGCGTGTTTTGATGACAGAACTCGTGCTAAGATCCGCTCTGCATCGTCAAATCTTCCGCCTTTTTGTTGAATCTCAGCGGCTTCAATGTCCTTTAAAGTCGATTGATCCTTTTTGAGTTCCTCGGAAAAGTGGCGTTGAGCATTCAAAAAGTAGACCAAGTCCGTCTTGTTATTTTGTTCAAGTGCGGTGTGATAGGCCAAGTTTGAGGCCTTATAAAGCTCCTCTTTGTTTCCTGAAAGCCATGCATAATAGAATGACTCGCGGGCTCGAAGGTATGCCAATTCCGGATCCCCCGATCTTTTCGACGTCTCCGATTCAGCCATCGCCCGCTGAAAATATTTCGACGACTGCTCATTGGCTACCTTGGCGTTAACCCCCGGGTATCCAATAATTAAGGCTTGATCGAATAGATCCTGACTTACATCTTCCAATGGTGATTCATAAAACTGTACCCGCAGAGACGTATTTCCGTTGTTCTCAATTTTTTTAGCGATGACCAGGGGTCTTGTTTTTCCTGTGGCCACGCCTTGCAAAAATCCCCTGAAAAACTGTGATCCAGCATCATTTTCGGAGATTAGCTCTGCATCAAAATGAAGAGGACGATTGCCGATGATGTTTGGTAGAAAATCTGGGCTTGGAATAAAAGAGATGGTTAATTTAGGGCGCAACTTCGACCACCTGAGGATTTGTTCAAAGATCAAGGTGTTGTCGGTCACAACATAGAGACGGTCGATGTTTTTATTGCCCACCCGCTCGTTTAGAATTTTACTGATGGAATTTTGGTTGACGGATTTTGTCTCTGAATCAGGTGCAACGGTTCGGATGCCTTCCTCTCCCATTGGAGAAATGAAAGATAGGGTGACGGCTCCGTCATCACCTTTGTATAACGTAACCATAACTTCTGAGGCATTGAGAGCTGCGCCAATTCGCTCCGCTTTTCCAATTCGGAATAGCTCAGAAACCTGAGACTTTATTTGATTTTGGCTTTCGCCCTCGCCTCCTTGAATGATGAGGCGAGACATGATCGAAAAGTATTGGCGTAGAAGTCGTAACTTAGCGTCGGCGTCAGCATCGTTTTTGGCCAGTTGTGTCTCCATACATGTGCGCATTAATGTCGCATCGTTTTCAAGGATCTTTCCTCCTGAGCCGACATGAGAGTATAAAGCCTCGATGGCTTGGGTGCACAGACCTCGCGTCGCCAGGTATTTCCAGGCAAGACCAGGCCTTGAGACGGCGGACCTTCGAAACTCGATGTGTGAGCTGAGAATTTCTTGGCGATTGGGATTTTTAGCAGCCTCTTCACGATCCAGATTTAGATTGGCGCTATTGACGAATGGTAGCTCTAGCCCGAGTTTCTGCGCCAAGAGGATCGACTCCTGAAACTTTGACTGCGCCAGTGATCGTCTTTCATCAGTGGTGAAATTGTCCGAGGATAGAATCTGGGCTAGTACCGAGTTTAGCGCAGCAGCGGCTAGCGATGCGTCGCGATTTCCAGAGGCCACTGGTTTTGAAAGTTCGTTGAGGGCCTGCGTTAACTGCTTTTCAATTTGAGCTTGCTCGTCTCTCGGTAATGTCTTTAAGTCGGCGCGTCGAAGCTGAGTTCGTGCAAGGTCAAGAAGATTTATCCATTCAGACCTCGATGGGAACTCCTGGCCTTTTGAACGTAGGGTCTGCGCATATCCTAAACCTTCGCTAAAATGCTTCATTGCTTCTGGAAGCTGTCCCATGTTGGCGAGAAGGTATCCGAGATTATTATGGGACACTGAAAGATCTTCGGATAAATAGGAGTCTCCAAATCCAAATTTTTTTCCTCTTTTACGTTTCTCGTTTAGAAGTGCAATTTTTTGAATCAATTCTTCCTGTGCCTTTTTCAGGTCTCCTTGGCCTTCGCGAATCTGTGCTCTGAATGAGGCGATCTGAATTTTTTGGTCTAGAGAGGTGAATCCCCGCGCCGCAGAATTTTCGCCAGCTATATCAATAAGAATTCCGTCTGATGTCTTAAGGTTATCTTCGGTTTTGATCTCGGCTAACAGGCTTTCCGCCTTTGCGTATTGCTCGAGCGCCTGTTCACGTTTGCCGGCCATCATGAAGCAGTAGGCAATATTTATTCTTGTTGTGACTAAGTTGGCCTTGTTTCCCAGTTTTGATTGAATTTCAAGAAGTCGAGAGTAGGCGGTCCTTGCTTCTTCGACTTTCCCTTGTTCCCGTAAGGTCAATGCGAGTGCGTCAGTAGCGTAAGCTTTATCGATGTCGCTACCGGATGATATTGCAAGCTGCAGTGAGCGTTTTTGCATCGTTTCGGCTACTTTCAATTCGTCAGCGAAAAACGCGGAACGACCTGCATGGCGGAATAAACGCATTTCAGATCTCTGGTCAGCAAATGGTCTAAGCTGCAGCATGGATATGCGCCTCAGGTAGTGCCTCAGGCTAAGAGTAAAGGTTTGATTTTCAAAATAGGAGTTTGCTAATTGGAGTGAGAGCTCGGCCTTATCAGCAGACTCCTCGTCCGCTAAGTAGTATGCCGTCAAGCTTGAATCGATGGAAAGTTCAAACCAGTTGGGGTCTGAAAATCCAAAAAATGACTTTGTATTGGTCCAGGATGATCCAAGCCTGCCCGTAAATGATTTGTCCATATTTGCAGCTTGAGAGCTGTGCGCCTTTTCAAGATAGAGTTTTCCAAGAAGTTTGTGAAACTGCGGCACTTGTCCGTTTATCTGCCTAGCGTTTTCCAGAATTTCAATAGCCTCTGAGATAGATCTTGCTCGTATACTGGAAGTTATTCGTTTCTGTTTTTGCAATGCATAGGCGAGTAGGTAAAGGCGAACGGGATCGCGCGGCGCTTCGTCCGATAAAGTTCGTCGAAATTTTATAGTGTTCGAAAGCTCATCCAGAGCTTCAGCAACATCAATCAGGCCTTCTTGCGCTGCGATGTTGCCTGGATTGATCTCCGTAGATTTTTCAAATGCTCTTCGAGCTAGCGCGCTTTCACCTTCGTTTAGAAGAATTCGACCACGCCTGACATAAAATTCTGACTCCATTTGAGCCGCTTCGCTGCGATCAGAGCTTGTAGATTTTTTTATTGCTTCGCGCAAATCGTCGAAAACAGCGAGAACGATTGAAATTCGACCATTCGATTCTTCTCTTTTTATCAGAGACCGGGCGGCTTCAAGATATATGTGGGGCGGGGCCTCTGCTTCCTTTAAAAGTAGTCTGTATTCGCTACTCGCGGCGTCCGCCTTATCGGTTAGGACCATGACTTCGCCAAGGCGTTTTCGAGTGTACCCACGTAGCGTCACTGACCCTCGACATCTTTCCAAAATGTCATTCAATTTCGAAATGGCTTCTGGATCATTTGGTTTTATTGCATCCATGAGGTCGATGGCAGCATAGTGTAGCGTCGTCTTTTCTCCCGGAAATTTACGCTCTAATTCGATTAGAACGTCCGTTGCCTCTTGTAGTTGTCGTCTGGCGGCTTCAATGCGAACCAGGTAGGCTAGTGCCTTGGCGGCGTCATATTGATGGTGAGATGACTCCTCCGCAATAGATCTCAACGTGGTTTCAGCCAAGCGAAAGTCGCCCTTGGTTGCCGCGATTTCACTCAAGACTATGTCTGCTTTGATCCGAATTTGTTCCGTGATAGATGGTGTCTGCGATTTTCTACCCTTAATGCTTTTTGCAATACGTTCCCATTCATTCAATCGTGTTGAGAAGTCGTCTGGCTGCGGAAGTTCTGGGTCAGGGAAGCGATATGGTGAAATCTTTAAAGATAACATTTGAAGGTCGGCAATGGACTGAAGGTCTTGGTTGTCCCTAAACTCGTCGGCAATTTTTTTACGCAGGTTACTTGCCTCAATTCTTCGACCTAGTTCAGTCAACCATGCGAGTTCCTTGAGTGCTAACTCACCAGCTAGTTTTTGATCATTATTTTGTGCAGCTAGTGCGGCGCCTCGACGTAGAACGAATAATTTATCGTCGTCATCATTGACCTTTTCGAAAGTCTCACTGATAGCCACGAGGGAGGTTTGATTTTTGACATGGCCAAAATCCGGGAGTCGATAAATGTCCAAGCTGTCTGAATCTTCGCTGGCAAAGTAAATATACGGTGAGAAGCTACGCGGATAAAATGCTGATCGTGAGCTGCTCGATAATGGAGCGATCTTAAAAGACTCAAGAGACGTCGTCCGACCGACTTGTACCGATGTTCTAAGACTCCAAATGGTAGGTCGGTCCTCTGGAGTCAAGTGACCATCACTATTTGTATCATCTGCGTAGCGAATAAAGGTGACAGTGTCGTTGTCTGAGGAGAAATTCGGGTGGCCATCTTGTCCCATTATGCCGTCGGTGAGGGGGTGCTCCTGACTGTTTGTCAGGTTATAAAGATACAGGCGCCCGCCTCTTGAATAGACGATCTTTGTTCCATCGGGGCTCACGCTTGGGTAATCGCCGCGTATTTCTGCAAGACTTGAAATTTTGGCCTCCTTATCCACATTAGCCAAATATAGCCTAGGCTCCTTGTTGCCCATTTCCCGTGCTGAAAAAACAATTTTCTTGCTATTCGGAAACCATGCCGGGTTGCGGTTTTCCAGTTCGCGCAAGTTGATGTCAATAAGTGTTGGTTCAATGATTCCGCCCAAATTTGAGATATTTGCACCCATTTCCATAATGTGAATGGCACCAGCAGCATTTGTTCTTCTTGAAACGAATGCTATATATTTGCCATTTGGTGACATGACTGGGGAAAAGTCATCGGCAGGATGACTGGTTATCGGCGTTCCGTAGCCCCCCCGGGTTTTCTTAACGAAGATGTCCTTATTTCCGTTACGGTCTGATGTATAAAACATAAAAGACCCGTTTGGTGACAGGGTCGGGCTGAAGTTTGATTCGTTTCCGATTGTGATTCTGGTTGGGTTTTCGAAGGTTTCGTTTAGTTGCGGTAAACCAAACTCAGTTTTAGACGTATACCGCCTGCTCGCACAGTTATATGCTGAAAACGCGAAAAGACTCGCTAAAATAGTAATCTTAAGATTTCTAGAAATGAATCTCATGCTTATTGCTTGACCGTCCAGCGATTGCCCACATTGAACCAATGTCCCGTCGGAGATTTCTCAAAGATATCTCGCGCGAAATTTGTACGAATTTGTGATTCCTCGGAATCTTTTGACTTGGACTCTTCCGTGATTGAGCTCTTCCAAATAATGCCGCGATCACGATTTTCCTCGTCTATCAATGCCTCGGCCAGCTTGATTTGCTCGGGTGACGCTTGCGCCACGCCGCCGAGGGATTTTGGGAGCAAGCCGACAGAACCGTCAGACGTTTCTCCGATGATTCCGCTATCTTTGAGTTCTTTAATATCGTCAGCATTGAACTCTCGGTTTTTTTGTGCGCGCTCAAGCTCGACGGATGCTAGAGACTTTCGTTGCGACTTTACCTCAATATCCTTTGAAGTTTTTTCAAAGTTAGTAACGATCAGGTCGTCTTCAAGCTCTCGATAGTTCCCCATGATCTGATTCTCTAGCGCCGTTTTTTGAGATGTCAGCTCAAATTTGAAGGAGCAAGCGCTTAGAAGTAGTGCGCTCGTAATTGTTACGGCTCGAAGTTCCGGTAAGCAATTAATGTGCTGAATCATTTGTGTCCTCGCCCTGTTCTCGGAAGTTGTTAATTAGTTTTGCAATAGGAAATCCTTGCAGTTTTGGCGTTGGGATCGGCGCGGACAGAAGTCGTAGATTTACATCTAAGCCAATTTCTCCGTTTTTGATTGGAACTGAAACAAGTTTTACATCTCCAAAATTCAAAGCAGTTTTGATTGCACTAATCGTCGCATCTCGGTCGCCTGGATCAATGTAATAAAGGATCATTCTCAGTTGGTCTTTTCCAATGGAGGTAATGCTCAGGCCTCCTTGCATGTCCCCAGTTCTCAAATCATAGTTAAGGTGTGCGGCAGCATCAATTAGCGGATTACTGGATGAGAGTATGTTTTTAGATTTTTTTCTAAGTCCAGGCACAGTCTTTACTAGCTTCTCGGTGTTTATTCGAGTTGCGTGAAAGGATGTCTTTATGCTCGTGGGCCGCTCATCGAATGCGAGCTTGAAGTCAGCGTGAAGCTTTCCACCTAAAAAAGATGCAACCGCGTTGTTAATCGCAAGTTGGTTTTGTGTTAGCTCCAGATCAACTTCGATGTTTTCGATGCTTAGATTCATGGCCCGAGCTGATCGCACTTTTATGGGTCTTCTTTGGGTGTAAAACTCACGAAAGTTCGCGTAGTCTTGGTTGAGTGTGATTCGCGTGTCGCCTGTTACGGCTGGTTTGATTCGTGTCAGATAATTATTGGCTTCATTGATTACGGTATCGTCGTCGATGGCGCCTAATTCTGTTTGGGTGCCATCGTCGGCTGTTGTGTTGCGATCTTGTTTGGTTGGTGTAGTGCTGAATTTTTTTAATGATGAGATCTGAATTGCTTGCTGGAGAGGGATTGTGCCTGAAATGTCTTGAATTTCGGCACTTATATTTGGACTGTTTTGGGACTGAAATGAAGCGCTGACGTTTTGCAGGTCAATTAGCGCGGTCAGGTTGGCTGTGTCCATATCCGATGATGAGATGAGGACCTCTGTCTTGACGGAGCCCTTTGCATCAAATCCTTTGACAAACCCTCTAGGGATATCATCAACCGATACTTTAGTTTTCACATTGAAACTTGTCGGCTGCTGCTCGTCATTTAATGTCAGCTCAGCTGCTGATTCGATTGCGGTGGCTAAGTCTGGCAGGACGATCTTTAGGCTTTGAATATTTAGGTTGCGCAGGGAGCTTGTGTTTCCTGATGAGGTAAGTTTTATGTTTGTCAGTGGTTTGTTAAGCGCAGATGGGACATCCACTTTCCCAAGCGAGAACTCTGCATTAAAGGACGTTTTGACGGAGTCTAAAATTTTAGCGACGCTATCGGATAAGTTGGTGTTGCTGACTAAATTAGTTTTTAGATCAACCCCATGAACGCGAATGTCGTGAGTTTTCTTCGCCTTACCTTCAAGTTGTGCGCCGACCTCGTCAATTGTTTGGTGGATGCTAGTTGAGAGTTTTCTTTCCGACCCTTCAATATTGAGGCTGTAAGCTGCTTTTTTTACGAAAGCTCGATTGGCTGGGATTGCGAGCGAAAGATCCGTTATAGTTAACGCGGTTTCATGCCTTAGCTTTAGTGCATTTGTTTTTTGATTGAAATGACCTTTTCCGTCAAGGAGTCCTGATCCTTTGATTTCTGATTTGAATGCAAGTTGGCCCTTTATTTCTTCTGGCACAAATTTAGGAATCAGCATTCTCGATGCATTTGCTTTGATTTGGGACCAAATTTTCTCGAATGATGGTATCGACGCCTCGTTGCTTAGTTCAAAGGTTTGACAGCTGTCAGTGCACTTGGCAATTAGTTGTTGGGATAGCAACTCACCTAGTTTGAGTCTCTGATGCAGAAATACGGATCTGAGGCTATCTGCGCTGTCGGCGTCCACCTCGAAAGAAAATGGCACGCTCACAGGTTCAAAGGAGTCTCCCTCAACGCCAACGTTTCCAATATTGATAGCTAACTTTGAGGTTGCTGTTGTCGGCAGGGGGAAATGAAAGCCGTTGGTCATTGAGGCTGAGATATTACGAAGGTAAGCGGTGTTTGTCTGATCG
>JBIIGV010000231.1:0-2872 GCA_044236265.1 Oligoflexales bacterium | reverse complement strand
TGATTTAGATGGGCTTATGTCAGCGTAGCGGGATTTGAACCCACGACCTCCACTACCCCAAAGTGGCGCGCTACCGGGCTGCGCTATACGCTGAGTTGCGTTACTCGATCACTACCCTGCCGCGGCGCACGAGTGAGCCTTGTGATGCAATGATGGCATATACACCACGTGGCAGTGTGGCAAGTGATGTTGGGAGCTGACCGCGCTCGATGTTCAGGATGTTGTCCATGACGACGTCACCAGCAGTGCTGATGAGCTGCACACGCGTTGCACCACTGATGTCTGCACCAAGGTAGAGCGATGCATCACCACGCAACGGGTTCGGAAACACCGCCAGTGGGAGCGCTGCTTCTTCATCAACACTTGTTGATGACTCAACGGTGATTGCTTGCGGAGTCATGAAGGCCCAGTTGTCACTCCCATCATCACGTCCGTTGCCGTTCACTGCGTTGCCAATTGCTTGGATGTAGTACGTGCCAGGTGTAGTTGGTGCAGTCCATGTGAATGTAAGCCGAACTGATCCGCCGGTGATTTGTCTCGTAGATGAGTGTGTGATTTCACCATTGCGCACACGTAGTCCGGTACCAGACGTCACAGCAAGCGTGCCAGCATTGGTCGAGCCAGCTTCCGACGTGCGAACTGCAATGCCAACACCTGCGCCTGGATAGGTTGCATGTGCAACAACAACGGTAAACGTGCCGACCTCACCGGGAGCAAGGGTCTTCTTCGGTGCTTCGAGAGTTACTGTGGTGCGTGTACTGGCCGAACCGCCATGACATCCTCCACATCCAAGTGATGTAGTCGCTGTGCGGCCTGGATAGCCGGTTGGCTCGGCATGAAGAACTCCAACAAGAACAAGCAGACAACAAAGTGTGGCAAACGCGCGCATAGACGACAACCTTGATTATGTGTGACGGTGTGAATTGGGCCGTGACCATGTAACTGTGCGACTCGACCAGACGACAGATGCCATGACGAGGGACGATGTTACAAATATCCACTCTAATTCGATCGACGATGCAATCATGCTGCACGCCAATGGTCCGACGAGATTACCAATCAATGCCGAACTGCTTGCAAGCCCCATAATCCCACCTGTACTTCCCGCAGGTGCATTCCGCGTAAGCTCGCTATACATCATGGGCAACATGGCACCCGATGCCAGCCCGATACAGGCCCGCAATGGGATAAGCCATCCGTACGATGGCACGATTGACTGCAAGAGCATGCCGCCACAGATGATACTTCCTGCAGCGAAGAGCGTCGACCGAAATCCTTGCCGGTCACCACGCTTCCCCCACCATGGCGCACTGATAATGGTGGTGAGTCCGACGATGCTAACCACCACACCCGAGAGCGTCGATAACAATGTGCGCGGAGCACCAAGCTCTTCCAAGTAGTATGGGAAGATCGGCGATGGAAGTACGAGCGCTATCTGCGACAACAGAATCATCACGAGCAACACACGTAACTGCTGCGACTGCATCACAAGCGCAATGTTCCCACGCACACGCGTTGTTGTGCGTTGCTCGCTGCGCTGCTGTTCTGTGAGGTGCTTCCAGATGATGTACAGACTGGACAGACACATGGCACCGACAAAGAAGAACACAGAGCGAAAGCCGATCACATCGCTAATGACGCCACCAATGAGTGGACCAATGATGTTGCCCGCACTGATGGATGTCTGAATGGTGCCAAGCGCAACACCTGTTTTCTCCAGCGGCGTCTGCGTGCTCACAAAGGCATTGCTGGCTGCAATGAAACCGCTGGCTGCCCCTTGAAAGATCCGCAACCCGAGCAGCCACCAGATGTTGGGAGCAAACCCCATCAACGTCATGGCAATGCCGAGTCCGAGAATGGCACGCATGACCATGGTCTTCTGACCATACCGGTCGCCGAGTGCGCCCCATACTGGTGTGAGGAGCGACGAAAACACAAAGGGCGCTGCAGTGATAATACCACTCCACATCGCTGCCTCATGCGCTGGCACTCCGAGATCGCGCACAAAGAGTGGCAGGAATGGGATGCATGCACTCATGCCGATCATGGCAATGAGCTGCGCGACCCATAACACAACAAGATTGCGTTCCCATGGTTCACGCTCGCGCCGTGTGCGCATGAGCGCTACAAGATCCTTCATCAGCCGCGCCAACCTCCGCCGCGCATCATGCGTCGCGACACAAGGACTGCACCTGCACCACTTGCGAACATGGCAGCGATGTAGGGCCAATGGTACGGTATGAGATCAGGAAAGAATGCAGCGGTGAGCGAGATCCCGGCAAACGTCCCACCGAGATGCGCCTCGTGTCCGATGTTATCGCCACCCCATCGTGAGCCAACAATCGAGAACACCACAAACGCACATCCTACAACCCACGCGGGCATGGGAATCGGCAGTGGGAACACTGCCATCATCGCGTCAGGCGCAAGCATTGTTGCGGCACCAACGATAGCTGTAACACCTCCCGATGCACCAACAGCACGATACGATGGGCTGTTGCGATGGACAATCAGCGAGGCAAAAGATCCAATGACGATGCCGAAGATGTAGACAAGCACAAAGCGCCACGATCCCATCGCATGCTCGATCCACCGTCCGAACAAGAACAGCGAGAGCATGTTCATCAGTAGGTGCGGATAGTCCGCGTGAATCAATCCACTGGTGATGATCCGCCACCACTCGCCCCTTCGACCAAGCACGGCCTCGACATCCATCATCAACGCAGCGAAGATGCGATGGTTCCGAAACGCAACGATCGTGACCGCCACAGTGGCGATCACGATCGTGAGTGTCATCATCATGATCGAGAGCTCGATCACGGCGTCATCGAGAGAACTACTTGTGGTGAACGACCAAGACGCTTCTGCAATG
>JBIIGV010000219.1:0-2876 GCA_044236265.1 Oligoflexales bacterium | reverse complement strand
CCGGAATTTTTTTAAACAAAAAGCATTTGCTTCACACAAAAAAGTTTTATGACAAGCATGGCGGCAAGACGATTATCATCGCCCGCTTTATTCCGATTGTTAGGACCTTTGCACCATTTGTGGCAGGGATTGGTCACATGAATTACACGAAATTTGCGAGCTATAATGTGATCGGCGCATTCTTCTGGGTGTTGCCATTTACGATCGCTGGCTACTTTTTTGGGAATTTGCCCGTCGTTCAGAAAAACTTTCACTACGTTATTTTTGGCATCATCATCTTGTCAATCCTTCCAGCAGTTATTGAGTTGTGGAAGGCAAGAGCTGAGGCCAAGGCTGAGTCTGAATGCAAGGCCTAATCCTTTTCAGTATTGTTTGCGTCAATGGTTTCATCTCTTTAGCGGAGATGTCTCTGGTTTCATCGCGCAAAATCAGATTGCAGAGAATGGTGGACGAAGGCCGAAGGGGTGCCGACATTGCTCTGAAACTTTCAGAGTCTCCCACCCGATTTCTGGCGTCGGTCCAGATCTGTTTGACAGTCCTTGGAATTATGGCCGGTGCTCATGGTGGAGCAACCATGGCTGCTGACATCGAGACATGGGTCGGTGCATCGATGCCATCTCTTGCGCCCTGGGGCCACGCAATCGGTATGTCACTTGTCATCACGTTTGATGCGTTCTTGATGGTTTTTTTGGGTGAACTTCTTCCTAAACGTCTTGCTTTGATCGCTCCGGAATCGATTGCTGTTAGGGTGGCACCAACGATCAGGCGTCTTGGCATGACTCTTGGCCCAGTTGCGAATGTGCTGAGTCGTTTAACGGACACTGTGCTTGCCAAGATGCCTTTCAAGATTCAGGGCGAGGAGCCGCAAACGGTTACGGAAGATGAATTTAAGCTACTGGTTGAGCAGGGCGCTGATGAAGGTGTTCTCGATCGTAACGAAGAAACCATGATCAAACGCGTGCTTCAGTTTGGTGACATCAAGGCTGAGGATTTAATGACGCCAAGAACAAAGCTTGTGGGGTTGGATCTCGCGGATTCCAACGAGGCAAATATTGAAAAGATGCTGAATAGCAATCACGCTTACTTCCCCGTCTATAAAGACTCGATTGATAATCTTGTGGGTATTGTCTCCATTAAAAAGGTTTTTGAGCACTTCTATCGCTTGGATCATTTTGATCTGAAGCAGTGCATGAACGACCCACTGTTTCTACCTAATAGTGCTCGTGCAGACCGGGTTTTGGATGCGATGAAGAAAAATGGAACACATATGGCCATTCTAATCGATGAGTTCGGGGGTATGGCTGGTGTTGTGACGGCCACCGATATCGTCGAGGCAGTCATGGGTGAGGTTCCCCAAGATAGCGGTGACTTGACGCAAAACTTTGTACAGCGTGACGATGGAACTCTTTTAGTGGATGGTATGGTTTCTTTGTTTGAACTTCAGGAGAGACTGCAAATCGACACCTCTGATGTTACCGATGTTGTTCAGACTTTAAGTGGTCTAATCATGCATCTTTTGAAGAATATCCCTAAAGAGGGCCAGTCGGTGACCTATAAGGATTGGGTTTTTGAAGTCGTTGATATGGATGGTAATCGCATAGACAAGGTCCTGGCTGGCAAAAAATCCACCCCGGAAGCTCATGTCGAAGGTCACGAGCATGAAGATACTCATAGCTGATGATGAGCGTTTGCAGCGGGAGACGTTGTCTGCGATTTTAGCAGATCACGCTCATCGTACAGTCGTTGCAGCAAACGTCTCAGAAGCGATTCATGCTTTACAATCGGAGAGCTTCGACCTTGTGTTGACTGATTTTAAGATGCCGGACGGCACAGGAATTGAAGTTGCAACAAAGGCGCGGCAGTTTTCTCCGGAGGCCGCTGTATTTATCATGACGGCCTATGCTGACGTTTCCAGTGTGATTGATGCGATGCGAGTGGGGGTTGTCGACTATCTGCTAAAGCCTCTTAATGTGGAGCATCTACTCAGGAAAATTCGGCTGGTTGATGATCACAAATCACTCCGCTCAGAGGTTGCCGATTTGCGATCCATTGTAAATCCGAAGGAAAAGACCATGCTCCTCGGGGACTCTGACGCTATGCGTGGTGTTCGCCATACAATCCAGCAGGTCTCTCAGACGAAGGGAACTGTTCTCATAACTGGTGAGAGCGGAACAGGCAAAGAGGTTGCCGCGCGATTGATCCATGCCTTGAGTCACGAATCGGCAAGGCGCTTTGTTGCAGTTAATTGCGCCGCGATACCAGAAAACCTACTGGAGAGTGAGTTGTTTGGTCACAAGAAAGGTGCTTTCACCGGCGCCGTGGCTGACAAAGATGGCCTATTCAAAGCCGCAAACGGTGGCACGGTATTTTTGGATGAAATTGGCGAACTTCCGAAATCCATGCAGGCAAAATTACTTCGCGTCTTACAGGAGCGGGAGATCACGCCAGTTGGTGATACGCGGCCAATTAAGATTGATATTCGGCTTATTGCGGCAACGAACCGCGATCTAGGAGCTGACGTCGTAGCAGGTATTTTTAGACAAGATCTTTATTACCGCATTAACGTTGTCCAAATAAGTATGCCTGCATTGCGCGATCATCCTGAGGATGTGCCTGTGTTGGCGCAGCATTTCATTGATAAATATGTCAAAGAATTTTCAAAAAGGCCGGTAAAGCTGAGTAACGCGGCGTCTCGACGCCTGATGGAGTATCGATGGCCGGGAAATATTCGCGAGCTCGAAAATATTGTTGAGCGCGCCATTATTCTTGGTGCATCTGACGGGTCCTTGGATGTGGAACACTTGCCAGAAAACTTCAGAACTATGGCGTCTGGTTTAATGGATGGGTCTGATTTGACGCAGTCTCCTGCCAACCTC
>JBIIGV010000019.1:0-32971 GCA_044236265.1 Oligoflexales bacterium | reverse complement strand
TCTTTAGATCTGACGATTTTGAGTCCAGAAGTTTGGTGATTTCTAGCAAGGGCAGAGGAACAGCTTGTGATAAAGCCAAGCTTTCGATCTTTGTCTCGTTTTGGTTTGATTCTCCCAACGTCTCGGCGGATTGGACATTTTTTTTATTTATTTTTGGCTTTGGGACTGTGTACATCATTGCGTCAACTTTGAGGCTTTTTTGCTCTCCAGGTTCTGACGTAAATGTCTCCACATGTGGGGCAAAGTAATACTTGTCGTCATCTTTGGTGATGGTGATCTTATGACGATCGCCAGCGTTGACTCTGATAGTTGTGTCGAGGGTTCCAAACCCGTTTGTTTGACCGAGTTGTTGCTCGTCTAAAGAGACGATCGCACCGGCGACAGGAAAGCCTTCTGCTGACTTTGCTTTAATTGAAACACTGATGTCGGATTTGGTTTCTTTGCATGTCGATATCACCATACATAGAAGCAAACCGCATGTTGTGAATCTTAGAGTTGCCATGAGCCAGTTATCCTGTCAGAAAACGACTGGTTTTCTCGATTAGGGAGTTAAAGCGGAGTCTCGGTGGCCGGTGCCTCAGAGCCCTGGCCCGATGCTAACTGCTCGACAGGAACATTTATGACATCCTCTTTGCTGTTGTTCATGTCGGTGAAGTGAATCGTGACCTTGGTTAACTTCCAGTCTTTACTCGCCGGTGTCTTGAATTCAAAATCTTTTTTCTTGTAGCGTTGAATCGCAAAGCGGTAACCACTTTTGAATGATTTAATTTTTCCAGAAGTCGATTCAAGCTGCAGGTGATTCGGGGCTCCGCTGTACATAGTTTTTCCATTTTGCCCGGAAAAAGTTGCGACAGCCCAAATATAACCAGAAGCCCGCTCTGGGCGCCTGTTATTGATGTCGAACACAAGTTCGATGCGGTTGCCGATGCGAGCCAGCTTTGTTCCGGAAATATCAAGAAGTGAGCCAGCGACCTCGGCAGGTTTTGCTGCTGCATTGTCGACAATCTTAGTGACCGGCTGAGCTTGTGTGGTTGCTGCAGATGCAAGTAGCCCAGGTTGGCTAGCAACTGGAGCTTGGCTTGGCTGAACGTCTGATTTCACGGTAGCTTCGGTGGGTTTAGCTTCAACTTTTGCCACGGTCGCAGTTGAGTCCGGTTTTGCGCTGCTTCCAGCTGGCTTGATGTCACTTGTAGGCGTATTGACGGCCGGCTTAGTCAGGTCTGCCGCTGGAGTTTGTACTTTTGTCTCTGTGGTCGGGTTATTTGATGCAAGTTGTGCGGCTTCGGAGTAGTAGCTTTTAGTCGCGTCTACTGGGTAAGCCAATTCAAACACTTTGTCGTTTTTGATCTGATAATCGAAAATTGTAGTTAACGATGACTCAAGTCGCTCGCGAGTTTCCTCAACTTGCCAGCGCAAAGAAGCAATCCAAAATATGCTTCCTGCAGCCCATGCCACCAAAATCGCTGCGGCACCGATGGCCCAGCGAGCATAGCGCAGATTTATGCGAATCGTGTGGCTCCGCGCCGACTCGACAAAATAAACAATATTTAGGTAGCGAGTGCGGTCATTTTGTACCGGTTGGTTGGCAGCGCGATCCATCGGGCAACCTCTCAGAATCTAAAGATATTTATGGGGCTCGTACTAATATTTTACGCTGCCACTCAGGGTGAAGCAACTTTGCCTGCCAACTTTTCGTGCAGGGAGGCTTTGGCGAAGACTCGCGAAAAGGCTTTTATTTTAGTAGATTCGCATAATTAGGGGCTAATGGGTCAGGAGTTAAAGCCGTTGAAAATCGGAATCATCAGAACTTCGAGCATCGGTGATGTTGTGCTTGCGACAGCAAGTCTCGACTACATCAGGCAGATAGACCCAAAGGCTGAAGTTGTTTGGGTGGGGCGGCGACCCACGCTGTCTCTCATTGAGAAAAGCTGGCCAAACGTGACGGTCGTTGATCTTCCTTCTAACGCCACTTCCATGGCCATGAACTCTGTAATGGACGCGCTCAAGCAATGCCGTACTGTGATTGATTTACAGACAAACCACCGCAGCCGCTGGATGGTCAGGCGTCTTAAGCAAGCAGGGGTCCCCGTATTTTCTGCCGACAAAAGAGGATCTTTTAGGCTGATGCTCGTCCTGAAAAGTTGGATCAGGGGACGTTTGTTTCGTTACCGAAGCACTAAGAGTCACTTGCGGGATCTGCAGTATCAAATGATGCTGGATGCTGTCGGTAGTGCCATAAAATCTCTCGGTATCGGCAATCCCGAGGCGGTTACATCGGCAAAGCCACGGCTAGACGTCTCCTCTTGGTCAACGCAAGATAGTTCATGGTGCCGTGAAATGCAGTTTGGACGATGGCTTGGTGTTGCTGCCGGCGCGTCTTTCCCGACCAAGCGCGCTCCAGCCGAGGTGCTAAAGGATATACTGGTTGAGCTTCGCCGCCTTTGGCCCACAGATCAAGCATTGCCCGGAATTGTATTTATCGGCGGCCCTGACGATCGCCAGGCGGCCGTAGAATTGATGGATGAAACTCACTGGGTAGGGCCAGTTCTGAATCTGGCTGGGAAGCTTTCTTTGGATGACACGGCGCTTGCCATTTCCAAAACATTAGGCCTACTGACAAATGATAGCGGGCTATCTCATATCGCTGAAGCCTTGGGAAAACCCGTTGCGGTCTTATTTGGGCCGACTGTTGAGGAATTTGGTTTCGCGCCTCATGGGCCTCAAAGTGCCGCATACTCCTCAACTCTTGGGTGTAGGCCGTGTAGCAAGCATGGGAAACGCTCGTGCCGCTATGGAGATAAGCTTTGTTTTAGTTCAATTGATACACCTGCGGTCGCAAGGCATCTGAAGTCAATACTCCTTCAGGGAGGCCTTTTGTGATGATGGATCTATCGCGGATCATTGCTGTGGTCTTGTTTTCCGTCGTGGTTCGGTGTCTTTTGTGGCCCCTATCCTTTGTGGTGTCGATCTTTAGTGACAGGGTGAAGCTGCAACTTCAAGGGCGACCGTCCTCGCATGAGGATGCATTAGAGCTGGCCCGCCGCCGACGGAGGTTTGATGATTGCATTGTCTTTTTCTGTAGCTCCGCCGGTGAGTACGAGCAGGCCAAGCCGCTGATTGATCGTCTTTCATCCAGATCCAATGTGTTATGCCACGTGTTTTTCTTTAGTGTCAGCGGTGCAAAATTCATCAATGCTCGTAAGGACTCCGTCTCGTGGTCTTTAGCGCCCCCTGATCATGTGTGGGCTTGGACCTCGCTGTTTGCGGCGTTGCGACCTTCAAAGACAATCGTAATTCGACATGAAGTATGGCCAGTATTTACATGGGCCGCATCGCAATGGGGTCCTGTGGTCATCATCGATGCCGTCGTCCCGTCTCTTTTTGGGCGCCAGGCTAAATGGAAGGAAAATTTAAATCTGGCGATCAAAGCTTGGCTATTGAAGTCAGTGGAACAAATTTGTGTTGTGTCCTCCGAAGATGCCAGGTTTTTTGAACAGTGGTTGTTGATCCCACCGGAGCGTTTGCAAGTTGCAGGCGATACAAAGTACGACCGCGTTGTGGAGCGGGCACGGGCCCAGAAGCAAGTTGTAGGAGATATGCGACAACGTTATAGGAACGTTTGGAGCCCTCAAGGTACCGACCTGATTTTGATCGGAGGGAGTGTTCATCTTCCGGATGTAGAGCTTTTGATGGATGTTTTTAAGCAGTCAGGCTTAGAGCGTGTTCGCCTGCTACTTGTGCCTCACGATGTTTCATCTGGTAATGTCGCAAATATTTACGAGTCAGTCACCAAAGCTGGCTTAACATGTGATCTCCTTAGCGAGCTTGAATCGTCACAGTTTAAGTTTATTAAAGCTCAGCCGCGCGTCATCGTGGTTGACGAGATGGGGCGTCTTTCGGATCTTTACGGCGTTGCAGATTTTGCTTGGGTCGGCGGTGCGGTGCATGCCAAGGTCCATAATGTTTTGGAGCCAGCAGCTTGGGGGCTACCCGTCTCCTGCGGTCCGGAATTTAAAAACAGTCAAGAAGCTGTTGCGATGAATCATGCTGGAGTTTTATTTCACTCAAATGACCCAGAAGCCATCAGAAAGCATTGGCTTCGTCTCTTTTCTGAACTACAAGACAGGGGGCAGAAGACCCAGCAATTTGCTGAGTCTATGGCCGGAGCATCAGATAAAATCTTGCGAATTTTAGATCAACCCATTCTTGGTTTTTCGGTGTCAAAATGATTGAGAAACAAATCATCGTAAATCATTGTGTTGCCGAGACCAGAATTGCCGTTGTGGAAAAAGAGCAGGTGGCGGAGCTCTTTGTAGAACGTCACGGTGACCGTGGTCTGGTTGGCAATATCTACAAAGGTTCAGTTTTGCGTGTGCTTCCGGGGATGCAGTCAGCCTTTGTTGATATCGGTGAGGTTCGCAGCGGCTTTCTGTATGTATCAGACGTATTAAGTGATGATTTTATCGCGCAAAGTCGCGCGCTGCTAAAAGATACTATTGATGACCTTAGTCACGAAGAAATTGAGAAAAAACTGAAGTGGAATAAAATTGCCATCGAAAAGCTTGTGCGTGATGGTCAGGATATTCTTGTTCAGGTTGCTAAAGAGCCAATTGGAAGTAAGGGTGCACGGCTTAGTATGTTTGTCACCTTCCCGGGACGTCATATTGTGCTTTCCCCCTACTTCAATCACATAGGTGTTTCCAAAAAAATTGAAGATCCAGATGAGCGGCAGAGACTTAAAGAAATCTTTGAGCCAATTAAGCCTGACAACATGGCCATTATTGTCAGAACTGCGGCAAAGGGTGTTTCTGGAGAGGTTTTAGCCAAGGAGATGGACTATTTGATGTCCATTTGGCGCGAGGTTCAAGACCGTTACCAGGCGTCAGCAGCTCCGTCACTGATTCATAGAGATCTTGACGTGACGCAGCGAGTGATTCGCGAGCAATTCACGGATGACATCGGTAAGGTGGTCATTGATGATGAAAAACTCCTACTTAAGATCAAAAGCTTTCTGGCTGTGACGTCGCCGGGGGCGGAGTCTCGTATTGAGCTCTATTCAGGTGCGACGCCGATATTTGATGTTTACGGTATAGAAATGGACATCGGTCGCGCGCTCAGCAAGAAAGTCGATCTGCCCAGTGGTGGTTATATTGTCATTGATCAAACGGAAGCATTGACGTCTTTTGACGTAAATACTGGTCGCTATGTTGGGCGCTCGAGTGCCGCTGAGACAGTTCTGAAGACAAATCTGGAAGCCGTTAAAAAGGTCGTGTCTCAGCTGAGGCTACGCAATATTGGTGGCATTATCATTATCGATTTCATCGATATGGAAAATCCCGCAGATCGTGAGACGGTATTTAATGCACTGACTGAAGAGTTAAAAACGGATCGTGCCAAGACAAATGTTTTGAGAATTAGTGAGCTTGGCCTCGTTCAAATGACGCGCAAGCGCACAGCCGAATCCCTAGAGCAGTTACTGTTAGACGACTGCCCTATGTGTGATGGTCGAGGCAAAGTGAAAAGTGTGATTACTGAAGCTCACGACTTACTGCGTGAGATTGTTAGGGTCCATAATCAAACGGGGCGCACACTTTTGCAGGTTCGAGTGCGTGAAGATATTCGCGATTGGATTTTAGAGGAAGAGCGTGATTGGTTTCAGGAAATTGTCGATCGCTATGGACTTACTGTGAACTTCCGCCAAGGTGAGATGACGGTCGCCGCTCTTTCAGAGAGCAGTTTTGATGTTGCGGCTGAATGATTGATATGATGGCCTTTACGGAACAGGCATCATGAAAGCGCGTGCCACGAGCCAGTTGGTTTCTCGGGTCGCCGCACTGTTGGCAACTAAATCAAGAACCAACGTCAGATTTAGATAATCTTTTAAGCTCGGAGGGAGTTTCGACAGCCTCCATGTTTTGCCCTCGGAATTGACGATGGCATAGACGCCCTTCTCAATCATTTTAAGAGTGCCAACAATAGCAGGACGACCCTTGGCTATATCGTGAATCTCGAAGGACTCGGCCGTAAGACAGGGCTCGTTTGAGTTTTTTAGGGTTTTCATGTTGCCGTTTACGGATGTAATGGTTCCAGCAAGCTGGATCAGCTCAAAGACTCTGTGACCTGGGCATAGTACGACCGCAGTCCCACCTGACTCTGGTCTGATAATGGTCTTCCTGACATCTGGACTACCAAAGGTCGCAATTTCTCCTCGTACCGTCTCAGCAAACGCTCCATGCGTTATGACGCTAGACGACAAAACAACCATTAGTGATTTAGTAAGTTTTCGTATCGTAGAGGATTTCACATCATCTTCCAGCGAAGTTTACGGGGATATTCGGACCAGCTGGACCTGAATCAGGCTGGGTCGGCGCTTCTTCAGGGATTATTGGCTGCTCATTGCTACCCAGCGCGGCAGCTGCTGCCGCTGATGGATCGATTAAAGTATTTTCGTTGGGCTGCAAGTTGCTGGTTACAGGAGGTATGATGCCTTCACCCTGCGTAGGTGCTCCTTCTCCAGGTTGGCTACCGTTATTTTGCCCTTCGCCATTATTTTGCGCGGCTACTGGTGCGCTAGCTGCGGGTGCTTCAACTGTCTGCATAAGTGGCTTATTGTCGTCAAAGCCCTGCATACCAACACTTGCCACGTCCTTGATGGCCAGTTTGCCAAGCTCTGTGAAGAATGCCCCACCCTGGGACTGCAGATCGACACCGGTGATTTTGACTTTGCTTTTGATCGGAATCGGAACATCTTGTCCCTCGACAGATTTTCCAACCACTGAGAAATGATAAATGCCAGGATTAGCGCTAATTCCGCTCTTCAAAACTCCGTCCCACTTGAGGCGATGCTCACCTGGCATCAGGTTACCCAGCTCTTTGCTTGCGATCACTTGTCCTGATCCGTCACGAACTTCCACAAAGGCGTTGGCCAGAGGTTGGTCGACTTCAAAAGTCGTCTTAGTCATCTTGTTTTTGTCCCATTTAAGCATGCCCGTTCCGACGTCAACTTCCTTGCCAACATAATTGACCATGGAGATGGCGCGGTCGGTCGTTTGGCTTTGAAGCATGTTTTCCAGGGTCTTATTGACGTTCATCATCTGTTCAAGGCTGTTGAACTGCGCCATCTGAGCAGCCATTTGTGACGAGTCCTGAGGGCTCAGAGGATCTTGCGACTGCATTTGCGCGATAAAAAGCTTCATGAAGTCGTCTTTTCCAAGCTGATTTTTTGGGGTTCGCTTGGGATTGGCCTTTTCAGAGAGCATTTTACGAAATTCTTCGTCAGTCTTGGCTGAGCTTAGGTCGCCTGTTTTTTTTGCGGCCCGCTCGCGAGCAAGATCGGCATTTGAATTCTGCAGTAGCTTATGAAATTCGAGTTGTTGTTCCGCATCTCGGTCAAGAGCCTTGCCGTCGCCAGCTACGTTTAGCTGATTAAATTCAATAGAGTTTGGCGTGGTCATGGGGCCAAGTTGCGCTTGAATTTTGCCGCTAACGCTCATAATGGGCCTCCTTTTGCCGAGGAATCGGCTTTACATGGCGGAGGTGTGAATTAAACGCGAACTTCGAGTCGGCCGTTTCCATTTCCAGGAATTGTAGCATTCGACCAGCGTGAAAGCGTCGGTGCTACTTGGCTCGTGGCGCGCTCAGCGCGTCCTGCAAAGGGGTTCCTGAAAGACTGGGCATAGTCGCGCATGTCATTGTAGGACGCTCTTTGCTGTTCAGCGCCTTGGCCAAACTGTTGACCTTGTCCTGCGAAATTACGCGGAGAAGATTCGCCAGCTTTGCCAACCTCAAGGCCTCTTAGGCTAATACCCTGCTGGGTCAAGCCATCACGAAGCCCTACAACCTCCTTAGAAATCATATCACGAGCTTGTTCGGATGCTGTAACAATGCGCACGTCGAGCTGATTGTTAATTAGATTAATTGCGACATCTACCTTACCGATTCCAGGGGCTTCCATGTCAAGACGCATCGAACCGCCGCCATTTTTGAACATCATCTGTGCCTGGCCAAGGATCTTGGATGCTAAAGATTCTCTAGATGGTGCTTTCGGTGCGTCGGAAACTTTATCAGTGAATGCTGATTCTGATTTGGAAACTTCGCTCATAGACTTCGATAGATTTGCTGTAACATCACTGGCTTGATCACGGAAGTTCGCAGATCCATCTTGGAACGACTCACCTTGACTGAAGTCAAGATTGGCGCCGAAAGATTCAGTTGATGGTTGGACCACCGCTTGAACATCTTGAGGCAAGCTGGTAGCCAGGTCTTTTACTGAATCAAAGCCAATCATCTCCGCAGCATTTTCACCAGAGCGTAGGTCTTCAAGGGTCATTTCTTTAGGAGTGCTTGAATTTTGCAGAACTGACTGGCTAAAGCCGTTTGATAGTAGATGCTCTTCAAGTGATCGCTGCGAGATTCCGTCGCCGCCGAAATCAATTTTTGTAGTGGTTGCCATATCCATCTGACGGCCAAGTTCGGAATATGGATCTTTCGTGATTTCATATTGGCCAAGATCTTTAACTGATGACAGATCAAACTGAGGTGACACATCAGACTCAGTCTTGATTTCTGTTGGCATGACAAAATTGCTGTCTTTTGAGCCTACAGCTTCGTCAGTATTTATGGTTGGTGCGATAATGCCCATACCGCTTGAGATAGCTTGTGCTGCAAGCAGTTCAGCAGGATCTATCATCTCGCGATTCATAGATGGCTTGGTGTTAGCGATCTTTGGAGCGCTGACCGTCATTTGCTGCATATCGGTGAACGCTTTGGCAGGAAGTCCAGAGACATTATTTTGCGCTGACTGAACAGTGCTAGCCATGTTCATCGCAATATTATTTTTAATCTGTGCTTGACCCGCTTGATCTACGGTCTGAATCATTGGCGCAGAAACGTTTGCATTGTTCAGTTCAGACGCCAGTTTTTCTTTTGTATCGGATGCTGATTTCTTGCCTGATGCAATCTCAGAGCTGGCTTCTTTGCCAAGCTTATTGACGTTAGTTGCGACAGATGAGTCGCTGACTGCTTTGGATGCATTAGCGGCCATCGCTTTGGCGCGCTGTACGTAAGGAGTCACGCCCTCTACCGGAAGCTTTTGCTTGAGCATGGTGAGCTCGCTGGCGATGCGTCCAGAGTCTAGACCCAGGGCCTGTAAAAACTCTTTTGGAGTCACCAGTTTACTTGGATCCAAACCAGCCTGGGAGGCTTTATTGATAAGGCTTTGATCGAGTTCAAGGAGGTTTGCCAGATCACTGATGCTCATCGGAGTTTGCATGAATTGAGCAATGTCAGTGGAGGCGAGTGCCTGCTTAATCAAAGCGCTATCTGAGATAAGGGATGGCAGAGTATCGGCTTCCAGTTTTTCAAGGTGACCTGTCACGAAAGCAAGGACAGGATTGCGGTTGAGTAGACCTTCAGTAGCTGGCTTGCCAGCCATGAGATTTTTAAGAGGCGAAAGAATGGCTTTTGCGTCAGTCGTTACGCCGGCTGCAGCCATCGGTGCAATCTGGTCGCTCGCAAGAGCTTGGCCCTGTGCTGCAGGATTTGTCGCAAGCGCGAGTGCTGCCATTTGCTCTGGGGTCAACTGGATACCGTTCATTACAGATGCTGGTGCAGTGGTGACCTCTGAAGCCGTCTTATCGCCACTTAGTGTGACAGGCGTCTGATTGACGGCTGCAGTGCCGTCCATAGGTGCTTTTGTACTTGGTGCGGAGACCTGATTTAAATTTGATTTGCGGGTGTTGTCCCCAGTTGCTTGAATGTCTACAGCCTGACCTTCGGAGCGATCAGAAGCTAACGATGGACCGTCTTTAGTCTGCTGTGTGGGCGTGCTTTGAATAGCGACTGGTTTCGATGCAGAGCGATCGAGGGTTGTTTGCTGTGAGCGTGGAGATATATCTGGTTTTTGTGAGTTATTTGCCACTTTTTCAGCAAAAGCTCGTCTAGCATTTTGTGCGGAGCCATGAAGTTCAGAAGCCTGAGGTCTCTGAGGAGCAGACTCTTGCTTAGGAGCAGGCTTATGGGCCTGAGATTTATTAAGTGTGGCTAACAGCATGTGAGAGAAGGAGGAGTCGTCGTCGCGCTGAGGGGCGGTCGACTTGTTTTTTACCCCAGCTCGGTCAAAATTACCGACTGCCGGTTTCGACGAGTTCATCAACTCATCGAGTCCTGCACCGTTCTGTAACTGTCCTAGCATGGGTTTCACTAAAGTTTCTCTCCAATGTTCCGATGACCTGCGAAAAGGCCCTCCCTATTCTCAAAGCATGATTCATGCCAGAGTCACGGCTGATTAAATTCAGTGAGTTAGGTCGAAAATTTTCAATGCAACTAGGCAAATCTCGGCTTAGCTAGGCAATTCATCCTCGGCTCATCAAGACGCTACAATATAGATGACCCAAGTTTGGCATTCGCGCTCGCTACGGATTGGCTTAAATACGCCATTTCCGTCACCATGTTTATCCAGGCCCTCAGCCCAATACTCGATTGATTTGAAGCCTGCTTCCTTCAAGAGATCTGTAATTTCTGGAATAGTCCAGAGTCTCCAATCATAGGAGAAAACATTTTTTCTGAGGGCTTCGCCGTCGCGTTTAAAATGAATGTGACATTTGATTTCATGACTGATCGCGTCAAATTTTTCTACATCCCACCAGTAGGTGAACTTCATTTCGCTATTTCGTCTGCGGTCACTGTGTGGAAGTTGATAATCTGGGCCACCAAAGGCATCTAATACTAAAAGTCCATTTCGGCTAAGTGTCTTTTTACAAGACTGAAAGTATTTTTTCAGCGTTGTCCGATCTTTCATAAAAAAATATGAAAAGTTTAGCGCGCAAATCATGTGCGGCTTTTTCTTGTGATCACTTAAGACGTCGCCGTGAATCAATTCAATTCGATCAAGACTTTTGTAATTAGATTCTTTGGCAATATGTTCTGCGCCCCAAGCCAGTGCGTCGGAATCAAGATCGATACCAACGGCGCGGTGATTTTGTCCAAGCTTCACCCATTCGTAGCAAAGAGCTGCTGTTCCGCAAAAATCCTCTTGCATACACGGCTGTTTGGGAAGAGGTCCCGTCCACAGATTTCGCATCATCTTCCATAGTAGTGATGCATCGTGATCAGCGCTTTGGACTGAGTGCACGTAATAAAAGTATTTATCAAAGATGGACTTGAGTCTGGCTTTTGAGCTCGCCTTGATAGCAGTCATTGGTCGTCTTTCTGATCGAAAAGGAAGACGTTAGTGTACCAAATATCCTGTTGTTCTGGCAGCAAGGACGCTTTCAACGACTGCTCTGCCTGTTTTTACGCCATCAAGCGCTGCGGAAACGATTCCGCCTGCAAATCCAGCACCCTCACCGGATGGGAAAATACCAGGATGACTGATGGACTGAAGGTCTTTGCCACGCATCATCGAGATAGGGGAGGATGTTTTACTTTCGATTCCCACAACGGCACTTTCCTCGCAGATGAAACCGCGCATCTTCTTGTCGTATTCCTTCACACCCGCGCGGAGTGCTTCGACAATAAAGTCAGGAAGAAGTCGATCAAGACGTGCATTTGTGACGCCAGGCTTATAAGTGCTTTTGATCTCGCCTTTGGTCTCTCGACCGGCAAGAAAGTCCTTAAGCTTTTGAGCAGGTGAGTGATAGTTCCCACCTCCAGCTTTGAACGAGGCACGTTCAAGTTGTTCTTGAAACCGAACGCCATCAAGCGGATGGCCACGATAAAAGTCTTCACGTAAGACATTGACTACAACGGCAGCGTTAGCAAACCCGCTACCACGCGAATGGTAACTCATACCGTTAATAGCCAGGTGCTCTGCCTGCGCATTTGTTGGCATTAAGTGACCACCTGGGCACATGCAGAACGTCCAGATACCGCGCTGTCCAGCTTGCGCGGCAAGCTTGTACTCGGCAGCTGTTGGGATTTTGCAATTACCGAATTGGATTTTATTTACGACGTCTTGAGGGTGCTCAAATCTTGCGCCCATGGCAAAAGGCTTGGGTACAATGGCAAGGCCTTTATTGAGTAGCATTTCATAAGTGTCTCGTGCCGAGTGACCAATCGCAATAATGATGTGATCCGTTGCGATCTCCTGTCCGTCATCGAGGACGACAACGTAGCGTGCAAAATCTCCGCCGTCTTTGAAGTCAACAAATCGTCGTCCAAATTTGAAATCGCACCCCATTTTTTCGAGATGTACACGCATGTTCTTGGCAATACGCACCAAGAAGTCGGTTCCGATGTGAGGTTTGGCGTCGTATAAAATATCTCCAGGAGCACCGTGCTCCACAAACTGCTCAAACACGTGCTTGATGAGCGGATGATTTCGGCCGCATGTGAGTTTGCCGTCAGAGAAGGTTCCCGCTCCGCCTTCGCCAAAGCAGTAGTTACTTTCTGGTGTGAATATGCCGCGGGAGCGGAGCTTATTTGTGGTCTTGATTCGTTTCTCAACAGGCTCGCCGCGCTCGATCACAACAGACGGCTGCCCAGCGCGCGCCAACGTTAACGCTGTGAAAATGCCACTCGGTCCGGAACCGATAATCACCGGCTTGTGACGAAAGTTAATTTGCGGAAAATCGATTCCTTCCAGAGGATCTGACGGCGCCGTGGGCTCGGCGATGGACGCCACTGATGACTTCGAGCGAAACACGGTGTCTTCATCGACGACGTCAACATCAACTTGGTAGTGATAAACAATGCGCGCCTTGCGGCGGGCGTCGAGTGATTTTTTATTTATGTGAATACGGCGGATGGCGTCCTCGGGTATCTCCAGCAATGATGCAATCTGCTTATTTAGAAGCAGGTTGGCTGGGATCTCGCTGACGGGCACTTCAACATCATGAAGTCGCAGGGTCATAGGATCACTCCTCAATATAGATGAGGGGCGATATATAATAGAGTGCCGCTTATTTCAATGATTTTATGGTTATTTTATCAACACCCAGTAATTACTGGGAAATTAAAGAAGGTCGCAACGCGGTCAGCTAGGTTCTAGCCAACCGCGTTGCGAGTATTCCCCAAGGATGCCCGGCGGCGGATGCCTGGGAACTAGTCGAGAGAGTGAGGGCTTTCTTCGGAGTTACCGTGAACAAGTTTCATGGCGGCCAAACAGACAAGAGCGGGCTTGCGTTGCTCGGGTTTTAGGGTTTGAAAGAGCATTTTGGTCACGAGATCACCCTTTGCCTGTGCGATAGCGCTGACTGCCGTGACAGCGTCGGTCACGCGAGCAGAGGCATCCGCTTCAAGACCGTTGGCGGAGAGGGCGGTGTGAACATACTTTAGTCGCGCCAGCTTTAGCTGAGTTTCTAGTGGAAGGGTTTTTTCCTTAAAAGCAAAAACATCGTCGCGAATAACGGTTTTTTGCTCCTCGGTGGCTTCGATCTTGGAGCAGATTTTGTAAAGCCTTTTCATGTCAGCTTCGATCCTGCCGAGTTCTGATCCTTCGTGGTGACTGGCAGACGGGCTAAGGTCTAATGCCTGGCCCAACGTGTCAACGAGCGTTTGCGTGTTGGTCGAGTCATCAGTGTTTGTGTCAGCCGTAGATGCCATGCTGGAACTTGCTACGAGCGCTGCTCCGACGACACATAGTTGAGCGGATCTTAAAATCGATGTCTTCATTAAATTCTCCTTTGTCTTTTTTTGAACAATTGCATCTTTGTCGTATGAGATTTTCATCCGCAAAAGATGTTCAAGTTTGTCTGCAACCATCGTGCCCGCAGGTCAAAAGACCGCAGAGGAGTTGATGGGTGTGGTCTACGGCAGTCCATTCTGGCTAGGGTGTGTGGCGCAAATGCCTCACGTAACATGACTGAAGCCACGAAGCGTGAGAAGGAGCAGTGAGAGATCAGGTATAAATAGAAGAATAAGAAGCGTTCTCTTCGTTTGGCACAGTCTGTGCTTTTACCGGTGGTCACGAGTAGGACCGCGTTAAAAAATATCAAAAGGAGGCAGTTCATGAGGATCGCAAAAAATATTTTTCTAGGTTTGGGGCTAATTTTAGCCAGCTCATCCATGGCCGAAGATTTAAAAGGATCGATCGTATTGGTTGGAAAAGGCGTGGCATCGTCAGAACCAGAGTATTTATCTCTCAGCGTGAAGATTTCATCGATCTGCTATGAGACGTCACAAGACGCACAGGCGGCCAACGCTAAAATGTCGATGCGAATCTTGGATATTCTTCAGGGATTTAAAAAAGATAATCGCGACAAGCTCACGGCAACAGGCGGTGCTAACTACCGCCAAACTGAAACAATTCAGGTTGGGATTGAGTCCAAGGTTTTGTGTGAATTGAAATGGAGATCTGAGAATACGCTAAATCTTTCGATGGTGAAAATGGATGATCTCCCTCTATTACAAGACCAGCTATTTACAGAGCTGAATCAATCAGCAAACGTCAATCCAGAACAGGCAGAGCAAACGTATGCGGAGGTAAGCCGCCCGAGTTTCGGACTTTTCCCCGAAACAACGACATCACTTCGCAATTCAGCGCAAAGTTTGGCACTCTCTGATGCCAAAGCCCAGTTTGCTGGCTTGAACGCACAATGCGCCTTTGTTGATCCGAAAATTGTCAGCATTGTGCCGCCTGAGTTTAACTACGCCGTTAAGTCCGCTCCTGATCGCGTGGCGGCTAGCTATTATTCCCCTGTGATTCCTGATGCGATGGAGGTGCAAGCGACACTTCGTATAGAGTGGAAATTTACGCCAAACTCTGCCTGTAAGAGGTAAGAGCGGGTATTGATTAATGGGCTTTATCATGTACTATCAGGACTCTCTTTGACCTAAAACCGGCGAGGTAGTCCTTAGTTATGATGAAGCCCATCAGCGAAATTGCCAAAGATCTCGGTATATCTGAAAGTCACGTCGAGCTTTTCGGTCGCGATAAAGCAAAAATCCATCTTGATGCTGCTGCAAATGCTAAGAAGCCTCAAGGAAAGCTCATCTTGGTCTCAGCTATAACTCCAACGCCTGCGGGCGAGGGGAAAACGACGATTTCCATAGGCCTTGCTCAGGGGCTAAGAAAAATTGGTCAAAACGCAGTGCTCGCGTTAAGGCAGCCGTCAATGGGGCCAGTCTTTGGCCGCAAGGGTGGGGCAACCGGAGGCGGCCGTTGCAGGCTTGAGCCTTCTGATTCCATCAATCTCCAATTCACCGGTGACTTTCACGCGATCACAGCCGCTCACAATCTTCTCGCTGCCGCGATCGACAATAAAATTCACTATGGCCAGACACGCCTCGATCCGCTTCGCGTTTTGTGGAAGCGAGTGATTGATATGAATGACAGAAGTCTGCGCAGCATTGTGTCGGGACTTGGGGGACGCGCAGTTGGCGGGACGCCGCGGCAAACAGGTTTTGATATCACGGCCGCAAGTGAAATCATGGCTATTCTTTGTCTTGCTGAGTCTCGAGACGACCTCCGAAGGCGAATTGACAATATATTGATTGGCTATGACAAGACCAATCAGCCAGTGCTCGCCAAAGAAATCGGTGTAACCGGTGCCATGATGGCGATTTTAAACGAAGCCATCATGCCAAACCTCGTGCAGTCTCAGGAAGGTACCCCAGCGTTCATACATGGTGGTCCTTTTGCCAATATTGCGCACGGCTGTAATTCAGTGATTGCAACTAAGATGGCACTAGCTCACGGAGACTGGGCTGTCACAGAAGCGGGATTTGCTTTTGATCTTGGCGCCGAAAAGTTTTTGAACATCAAAGCTAGATCGGCCGGCCTTAACCCCGCAGCGTTTGTGATCGTTGCGACGGTCAGAGCTCTCAAGATGCACGGCGGAGTCGCGCTGGCTGATCTCGGCAAAGAAAACACCGACGCTTTGACTAAAGGCTTAGACAATCTGGCTGCACACCTCGATGCAGCCAAGGCCTTTGGAAAACCTGTGGTGGTGGCTATCAATCAACGCTCAGAAGACACCAAAGCAGAACTCGATGTGATTCAAAGTTTCTGTGACAAGGCAGGAGTTACTTGCTCGGTCGCAGACGCCTTTGCTCGTGGCGGCGATGGTGCGCGTGATCTGGCAGAAAAAGTCATGACTGCAGCCAAAATCGGCGAATCTCGACCGCTTGAGCGTATATACAGTCCTGAAATTTCTTTTGCGAAGAAAGTCGAGGCGATTGCTACGAAGATTTACGGGGCGTCAGGCGTTGTGTTGACTCCTGAGGCCGAGTCAAAGATTAGACGGGCAGAAAAAGACGGCTTTGGTGCGCTACCTGTTTGTATGGCAAAGACCCAAAACTCACTATCAGATAATCCCAAGGCTTTCGGTCGTCCGAAAGGATTTACCATCACGATTCGCGACATTGAAATAGCTGCTGGGGCTGGTTTTATCGTGGCTTTGGCAGGTGACATCATGCGCATGCCAGGACTGCCTGAGGTGCCGTCGGCTGAGAAGATTGACGTAGATGCCTCGGGAAAGATTCTAAATCTTACCTGAGTTTACGCTCGTGAGACTTTGCTAGGCTTATTTATTTGTTGGAAGTCTTTTGAATTGGTGCTAGCAAGCGGGCATCAGTCGGAGCCGACTGTGTTGTAGCTTTTCAGTAGGAGTTTGCTAATGAAACAGATGGCACTTATCTTTATCGCGTCAGTTGTGGTTGTTTTTGCTCAGGTGTCGCACGCGTCCTTACACGAGGCCTATGAAACAGTCGCCACCTGTCAGACAAAAGATCCAGCGAACACGACGCAACTTAAGGTTTTAGAATCAACGTCCTCGGTTCGCGCAATCTTAGAACTGACGCGCCCCGGTCAACCGGGTCAGGAGCCTGTTGAAATGCAGTACCTTCAAGGCGTCAAAGACGACAGCGTTCGCGACCCCATTGTGTTTCAGTATGAATTTGATGGCTACGAACTTATGATTTGGCTTGAGCGTCAAGACGACGGGACCTATCCAGCTAAGCTGCTCTGGACGAGTCCAAGTAGCGAGGGTAAAGAAGAATCTTTTTCCTGCCGCCTTTAAGTTTTTATCGAAGTCACACGACTCATCTTATGCAGATGGGTCGTGTTTTTTTATAAACTGAGCCACGACTTTCGCCATCTCTTCCGGCTGGTCAATGTGCGGTTCATGTCCTGCTTTCTCAACTTCCGTGAAAGTGCTTCCCGGTATTTTTTCATGAAGAAAAAGGCTATTTCCACGCGGAACAAAGAGATCATCTTTGCCGGTTATCACATGCACAGGACAGCGAATCTTAGACAAACGCTCCCAGTTTCTAAATCGCCAAGCCGCGAGAAGTTGACCGATAACGGTAAAGGTTGGCTTACGGTGTTTTTTGTCCTCGGCAAGCCAATCTCTAGCCAGTTTTTCTCGCAGGTCATCTGGCGAGGACGGTGAGGTCAATAGCCGAGCTAACTCAGGGTAGATTTTTCCAAGCTTCCATGGTGCCTCAATTAACATTTTTGCTGCGGCACCACTGATTCTTGTGTGGCCGCTTCCTCCGATAGATGCAGCAATGACCGTAATCGATTTGGCCATAGACGAGTGGGTGAGGGCAAACTCCAGAGCAATTTTGCCGCCAAGGCTCGTACCAATGATGTGAGCTGAGTCGATGCGTTCATGTTTTAAGATGGCCGCAACATCCTCGGTGAGTTCTTTCATTGAGTGCCAGGGGCGCATTGGAGCGGTCGACGAGCCAAGTCCTTTGCTGTCAAACGTTATGACTTTAAAAGACTTAGCCAATTCAATGTCCCAACCATACCAATGCACAGACCAACGTCCGAGACCGCGCACGAGCACCACGACGGGTCCTTCACCTTTGACCGTGTAGTGAATTTTACCGTAGCGTGTTTTTGCAAATGCCATGAGACGTGACTCCTTATGTGCGCGCTGCGTTGGCGGCCTGCTCTAGGTCTTGCTTTAAGTCTGAGACGGATTCGATACCAATGGCCAGACGAACGGTGGTCGAGGTAATCCCAGCTTTTCGCGCGTCATCTGCTGGCAAGTCATCTGCAAAAAACAATAGACAGGGTGCAGCTAATGATTCGACACATCCAAGACTAGGAGTGAGAGTGAATAGTTTTAATTGATCAAAGAACTGATCAAAACGACCTTCATCGCAGTGTAGATCAAAGGTTACCACCGCTCCTCCATCACCGGGCATCTGCTTTTTCCAAATGTCGTGATCAGGATGGTTTTTTAATGCCGGATAGCGAACGTTTTTTGCCCAAGGTTGCATCTGCAACCACTGGGCCATCTCACGAGCATTCTTACTGGATTCCTTGGTGCGCAGAGCGTAGGTCTTCATGCCGCGTAACGTCAGCCACGCGCTATTGGGATCAAGGCAGCCTCCCAGTGTCATGGCAACGGGAAAGATTTTTTCGATCAGATCTTTTTTGGCAATGATGACTCCACCCATCGCATCACTATGACCATTAGCCTGTTTGGTTAAACTGTGGACAAAAAGATCGATGTCGATGTTTCCGTGGTGTGTAAATCCAGCAAACGTATTGTCTAGCACTGTCAGGGAGCCTGACTTTTTTGCAGACGAGACAATGCGTTCTAAATCATGAAGGCGTAATGCCGGGTTGGTCGGGCTTTCAAGGAAGACTAGTTTAGGAGGATGATCACTTCGACATAGTTCTTCAAATTTAGAATAGTCGTCTCGGGAAATCCGCAGCACCTGAACACCGAAGCGCGAAAGAATTCCTCCAAGCAGAAATCTTGTAGGTTTATATGACTCAGTAAAGACCACCACTCGGTCTCCGGCACTTAAAAAAGTCATGGCAACCGCTGTCAGTGCTGCTACCCCGCTGCTGGTGGCCAAGGCGTCATCTCGTCCCTGGAGGTTTGCCAGTAAAACCTCGAGTTCACGGACCGTTGGATTACTGATTCTTGAGTACAGGTAGCCCTTGCCGCGCTTGGATAGGATGTCTCTGACCTGGCCCATGGAGGATGGTTTGAACTTAACGCTTTGATAGATGGGGCTAACCAAGGGTTCATTGCCCTCGGGAAGGCTCTCTTTTGGGGGGTGAACCATCTGCGTTTCTTTAGATAAGTGCCTATGATGACTCATGTTGGTGCCTTACCGGCGGACTCCTCAGGTTGACTATGAGACGTTCATTCTGGCAGATTTGCCGTGCTTTCTCAGCTTCTTTAAATGAGAGCCTTTTTCTTGGGTCCAAAGTTTAGCGATTTTGCCCGAGTTTGGCCTTGACAGTAGGCATCAACTTGAACCATATTGCCCCCTCTCTTGTTGGGCAGAAGCATTGATACTCAAGCCCTCAAGTGCTTTTGATAGCGGGCGTTTTAGGAGAATATCATGTACGCAGTAATCAAGACCAGCGGTCGCCAGTGGACAGTTAAAGAAGGCGACGTCATCACCGTGAACCGTTTATCGGCCAAAGCTGGTGAATCAGTAACTTTTGATGAAGTGCTTCTGGTTGGCGGAGCCAAAGTTGTCGTCGGTGCCCCTGTTGTAAAGGGCGCGAAAGTTGCAGCCACCGTTAAAGAACATCTTGCAGGCGAGAAGGTCACAATTCTCAAGTACAAGCGTCGTAAAAACTACAAGCGTACGCGCGGTCACAGACAAGCGCTTACGACTCTTCAGATCGGCAAGATCTCGGTCTGAGTTTTAAGGAGTAAACAATGGCAACCAAAAAAGCTGGTGGTAGTTCTAAAAACGGTCGCGATTCCAACCCACAGTATCGTGGCGTAAAGGTTTTCGGCGGTCAAAAAGTTGTCGCAGGCAACATTATCGTTCGTCAGGTTGGCAGCACATTTCATGCTGGTAGCAATGTTGGTCGTGGAAGCGACTTCACATTGTTTGCTTTGACCGACGGCGTTGTTAAGTTTGAGCGCAAAGGCAAAGACCGTCAGAAGGTTTCAGTTCTAGCTGAAGGCTGATTCATTTGTGGATTAGCAAGGAAGGCGCCTTAGGCTTGCAGGTCAAGCAGAGGCGCTTTTTATTGCCCGAGTTCTGATTAAAAAATACACAGCGGTGTGATTGTGAAGTTTATCGATTCAACAGAAATATTTGTCGCCTCCGGTCACGGAGGTAACGGTCTTGTCAGTTTCAAGACTGCGAGCAATAAGCCGCGTCTTGGACCAGATGGCGGTGACGGTGGTCACGGTGGCGACGTGGTTTTCGTTGCAGCCCCACAATTGAATACTTTAACTACCGTTCGCTATAAGAGCCGCTTCATTGCAGAAAACGGTGCCAAGGGCGGAACAAGCGGCAAAACCGGTCGCTCGGGTGAAGATGTCGAGATCCCAGTTCCACTTGGTACAGAGGTTTATGATGCCGTATCCGGACGTTTGATCTGCGAAATTCTCGTACCCGGACAACGCGAAATTATTGCGGAGGGCGGTCGTCGAGGTTTTGGGAACCTGCGTTTTGTGTCTTCCACACATCAGGCTCCGGAGGAGTACGTAGCAGGCCAGCCTGGAGTTGAGCTGACTCTTCGCCTTGAACTTAAGTTACTTGCTGATGTGGGCTTAGCGGGACTTCCCAACGCGGGAAAGTCGACATTACTCAGTGTGATGTCTGCTGCTAAGCCCAAAATCGCGGATTATCCGTTCACGACCTTAGAGCCCCAGCTGGGCGTGGTTGAGTTGAAAGAACGCGGCGAATTCAATCTAGAATCATTTGTCATGGCCGATATCCCTGGACTCATCGAAGGTGCCAGTGAGGGTAAGGGTCTTGGTCACGAATTTCTTCGGCATCTTGAGCGTACAAAAGTCATAGCCTTTGTGGTGGACGCGTTTCCGATTGATGGCAGTGATCCACTGGAGACCCTGAACTTACTGCAATCTGAATTACAGGCTTATGATGAAAAACTTGCCAAAAGAAAGTCCGTCGTTGTTTTGAATAAGTGCGATCTTGCGGATGGTGAAGAGGACGGCCCTCAAAGACTCCTTCAGCTAAGAGATGCGATTGAAAAATTGGGATTTAAGGTTTTTACAATTTCAGCTGCAACCAGCATTGGCCTTGGTGACCTCAAAGAGCGTCTTCATGCAATGGTTTTGGAAGAACGTCGATTGTTTGAGGCGGAATTGGCATCTCGACTGCCGGTCGTAAAAGGTCTCATGTCTGCGGCTGCTCTTGGTGTTGATAATCACGGGATGCTTGATTTTTCAAAGGCCATCGCTGATGGCCGTGCATTTGGCAAGATGGGATGATGTCGATGACAGCAAACCCCAACATTATTTATTTCGGTGGCGCATTTGATCCTGTGCATCGTGGGCACATGGATGCAGTGGAAATCGTTCGTGAAGCATTTCCGGATTCTAAAATTACATTAGTACCTGGATTTGCACCGCCGCGTTCGGCTGATGAACAAAAGACTGTCGCAGCGCCTTTTGCTGATCGTGTGGCCATGGTCGTGGTGGCTTTTGATGAGTGGCCTGGGGTCGATGTGTCGTCAGTGGAAGAAGAACTGTCGGCACCAAATTACACGTATTTGACGCTGGAGCGTTTTGCTCAGGAAAACCCCGGATCAAAGCTTGCATGGATGATCGGAGCAGATCAATTACAGGCTTTCCCCACATGGAAAAATCCAGCTCAGATTCTGGAGACAGCGTCGCTAATTGTATTACCGCGCCTTAATATGGCTGCAGGTGATTTGCTTGAGCTCGCGACGAATGTTGCCTCTAAGCTTGGTTTTCGTACGACAGTAGACAGGGACAATCAGCGCGTTGATCTTGATGGTGCAGGTTCTATCTATGTGATGAATCGCATGCCTCGCACGGTTTCATCATCTGAAATTCGCAAAATGGCAGCTAGCAGTCTCAAAGATATTGATGCAATGGTCGCACCTGCCGTTGTCGATTACATTTCAGACTTGGGTCTATATCAAAACTAACAGAGGAATCTCGCGATGAACTTCATTGAGTTGGGACAAATAGCTGCCTCCGCAGCAGTCGATAAAAAATCAACCCGTATTTCACTACTAGACGTCCGTGGATTTACCGACATGTGTGACGCCGTACTGATCTGTTCCTCGGATAATGAGAGGCAGTCTTCGGCAGTTTGTGATGCCATCGAGGAAAGATGCAGGAAAGTTGCTGGCATCAAGCCATATGCCGTCGAAGGTAAACAGGTTGGCAATTGGATTTTGATGGATTACGGCTCCTTTGTAGTTCATATATTTTTGGCAGATGCTAGAGATTACTACGCTCTTGATTCTCTGTGGCCGAAGGCAAAAAAAGTCCCCGTTGAAGGTGCATAACCGGACAGCGCTGTGAAGATTCAAGTTATCAGAACAGGGAAACTATCGCAGACGTCTTTGGTGCCGCTTGTAAACGAATATCGAAAACGTCTGACGTCTTTTGTTAAAGTTGATGACCTCGAAATCAAGGCCGACGCCAAACGCGATAAGCGAAACGCCTCGAAGAGTCGCGATCCGATCTATTTGCCGGAGCCAGGAGAGTTTCTGGTTTTGCTAGATGAACGGGGTCGTGCTTTAGATTCAGCTACATTTGCAGGTCATATCACGCAGTGGATGGATGATCCCTCAATCAAGACCGTGACATTTTTGATTGGTCCACCTTATGGATTTGATGATGCGACCCGAGCTGCCGCAAAGTTTACTTGGTCTTTGTCGTCTTTGACGATGCCAAGTGATCTTGCATGGCTTATGTGTTGGGAGCAGGTATACCGAGCATTCACCATTATCAAGGGAATGCCCTATCATCACGACTGAGGGGCTAGGACGTTGGATTTTTCATTTGTTTGCGATCAAATTCAATAACAAGTAGTGAGGCATCGTCATCAGGTGACGTGCTTCCTGTTGCAAACTTATAGTTTCGCCATACTGATGATGTAAAATCGTCGATTGGTCGTCCCGCGTGTCTTTGTATTGTTTGGCGTAGCCAAGGCTTACCAAGTTGAGACCTTTCATCTGCGGTTCGGTTTTCGAAGATGCCGTCAGTAAATAAAACGATCTTGTCTCCATCTTCCAACGTGACGGAGTGATTTTCGTAGCTGCTTCCAGCGTCGTCTCCAAGCACATTACCAATAGCATTTAGCTGTTTGGGCCGTTCCGAAGACTTTCCGTCAATGCCGATGGAAGCCTTTCGAATTAGATATCCTTGGGGGTTGCCGGCATTTGCATAAACACACTCTCCTGTCTTGTCGTCAATACGAACAATAAAGAAGGTCATCTGTCGAAGTGGTGACCCAAGGGAAAATAATACCCGATTAATCATCGTTAAAATGTCTGAGGGTAAAAGAGTTTCTAAAGCCTTACTAATCTCCAGCTCCATGGCCTTCGATACCGAGTAAGCAACCGAGGTGATCAGCGCAGCTGGAACCCCATGTCCAATGGCATCGGCGATAAAGTGGTAGTTATAGTTATTTTTTCTAAGACTTCCCCACCAATCGCCGCCGCACTCTGAAGCTGATTCAGAGAGGCCTATGGCTTTGCAGGAAGATCCATCCGTGGTTATTGTCTCGCCGCTTTGAAAGAAAGATCTTTGTACTAATGAGGCCACTTCAAGCTCTCGGTTTTTTCGAGCTTCGTCCAAAGCAGTCGAATGCACTTTGAGAGAAATTCCGCAAAAACTTCCTAAAAGAAATCCCGCAATCGGCAAAACAAACGAGATCGCAATTTTTGCGTAGATAAATAAGCCTGCACTAACTGTGACAATCGCAATACTTGTTAGAAGAGTAGCCATCGTCCCAAGAGATGGTCTTAAAATCAAATTTAACGCCAGACCAAAGAGCGCAAACAACAATACGAAAAATCCTGAATCATCGACGACGCGTATCCAGTTGTCAGTCAAAATACTATTGACGACAGAAACAAGGTGAAAACCTCCCGGAATCGGTCCGAACGGTGATTCAACAAAGTCCGTATGGCCAGTGAACATGGCAGGTAATATCAGTACGATGTCGCCTGGCTTTACAATTGATAGATCCATCCCACTTTGGATCCGTGCGATCAGTGCAACCATGGAAAGAGTAGACTTTCGGTAAATATCAGGCTGAAAAAAATTCACCAGAACTCGCCCATCCTGGTTGGTCGGGATTTGTTTGCCAGCAATTTTTAGTTTTTCGCGTGATATGTCGATGGGATCAAAAAGGCTAAGGGCAGCATGAGGAACAAGCTGATTTGACTTAAGCCGGGCAATCGGCGCTATAAACCCATCCCCACGGTAGTTTGCAAAGCCGAACCTGTGAAAATTTTCTATCACTTCAGGTATGGCCCCATATAAAGTCATTTCACCAAACCCTTGGGGAATAAGTGGATCGCTCATCTCTGGTGCGAATACCTTTGATTGCAGAGACGTAACGATGTCCGGATCTATGTCGCTGCGAAATCGAATGCGATCGGTGTGAGCAAATGTGATGGCGCTAATTTTTGAATGGTCACCCAAGGTTTTTAATTTTGATGCAAAAATTTGTACGTTTTCCTTTGAGTGGTAAGCGTCAAAGAGTTTATCGACGAGAACGCGGACATCTCCTGGTGCTGCCAATCCAACCAAAACATTCGCCCATTCGGGCAAAGTCAGATCGGTCGATTTTTTGTAGGCAACAGTACTGTCATCATAGGCGAAAATTTTAAGACGTGGATCCAGACTCTCATCAATTAAACGAGACTTTAATGAGAAGACAAATGGATAGAAGATCTGCTTATTAAGAAAGACTCCAAATTCCTTGTTGGAATTGGCTTGAAACACTCCAGAAATCAGCGCTGTAAGACAAATAGCGTACATGTAGATTCGTCGCGACTCGCGTGGCACTCTAGAAAATATTTTGAACGTCATCGCAGACCCGCTCTATTGTTTTTGACCTAGATGCTGTGGAGGAGCACTCATCGATTTAAGGTTTTAACATTGTATGAAAAATTGCCTGAAAAATGTAGTCGTCAGTGGCGGTCTCGCTGGACTGGCTGATAAAGAAACCTTGATGGTTTGTATTGTCTGTCAATCATGGTGTGTAAAATCGAAGTCTTCAACGTCCTTGTGCGTCCAGTGTGAGCGTTGTCTGAAGGACCTTGCACAGCCTAGATGGGAAGATTTCTGTGACGCCCGGGTACGAGTCATTTTCCCCTATGAAGGACTTGTTCGACGCCTCATCATGCGGTCAAAAGTCAAAAACGATGCCGTGGCCGCAGGCGTTATCTGTCACATTGTGAAAAATGCTCTGTCATCTGATGTGGACTTCATGCCCTATGCAGAGCATCTCATAATTCCGGCGCCGGCCAGTACTTGGGGCCGTGTTCGAGGTCGCTTTGATCTCGCTGAGTTGCTTGTGCGCACCGTGTTTACTCACGATCAAATTGTCCAGACTTTGCTTCCACGCCTTGCGCTCAAAGCAAAAAGGGCAGGACGGAATGCTCATGATTTAAGCAGACTAGGGTGGCATTCATTAAATAATAGAAATTTTAACGTTTTTAAGAAAATAGCATCGCTCGAGTCACTCATTTCTGGTGCCAAACGAATTCTTGTGGTTGACGATGTCATGACAACGGGTTTGACTATGAGAACAATTTTTAACCAGCTTAAGGAGCTTGGGGCTCAGTCTGTTGAAGGACTTGTGATTGCATCGTCGTCATGAAGTTTGGCAACGAATTGGTCTAGAAAATTAACGTAACGAAACTCATCTGGTAGCGAGGCCAGTTATGTCAGTAGAACAAACAAAATTAACACCCATGCTTCGTCAGTATTACGACATCAAAGAGACGGTAGGCGATGCCATTTTATTTTTCCGCATGGGTGATTTTTTTGAAATTTTCGGCAATGACGCTGAAGAGATTGCACCCAAAATCGACATCGTTTTGACCAGTCGGGAAAAAGGGGACAACACGAAAATTCCATTCTGTGGAGTGCCTCACCACAGTGCAAAAGGTTACTGGTTAAAGCTCGTCAAACTTGGCTACAAAGTGGCCATTTGTGAGCAGCTTGAAGAAGCATCTGCAGCCAAGGGTTTGGTAAAACGTGGTGTCACAAGAATTTATACGCCCGGCAGCATCGATGAGTTGGAGGGGCTTGATCAGGAAAATCCGAACTATTTGTTGGCATGGACTGATGTACCAGGACAAGACAAAGAGGTTCTCGCAGCAATAGATGTCTCCACAGGGGAGTTCCGTTTGGGGTCTATTCCTCGTGGAGCTCTTTTGCGATATGTGCGCCAATTTAGGCCTAGCGAGGTGTTAGTTAGACGTTTTGCTCAAGCGCATGTGCAGAAGGCTCTTGAGACATGGACTCGTGAGCATCTTGTTCGTATGGATGTTCTGCCCGAGGCACCTTTAAAAGACGAGCCCTTGCAAAAGGCAACCTTGACTAAGCTTTTTGGTACTTCTGATCTGAGCCAACAACCGTGTTGTCATGTGGTGGGCGGTGAAGCCTTGATTGCAAGTGTCATGGCTTATATGGAGTCTCTCAAGGCGTCCACAGGTCAGTTTATGCGTATATTGCCATTGGACGAGCCCGAATCGATGGCTCTATCAGAGACGGTGATTCGTGATCTTGAGATTTTTGAAACAAGCAGGCGCCGCCAAACGGACGGAAGCCTTGCGCGTGTGATCGACCGGACGCTCTCTCCTATGGGGTCAAGGGCCATACGACATGCTTTGGCGCATCCTTTGGTGAGCAAGGCTTCGATCACGGCGCGCCATGATGCTGTCGGACTTTTTGTTAAAGCAGGGGAAGAGTTTTTATCCAAGGTTCGCCTTGAGCTTCGCAATACTCCCGATCTTGCGCGACTGACAACCCGAATCATGGCCAATTCAGCAAGTCCTTATGAACTCGCCATGGTCCGTAATGCTTTGGCAAAGGCGAATGTCTTGTCGCCAGTTCTTTTGGGTGTTGATGAGACATCAAAGGCTATGGTTTCTATGGCAGAATCACTTGTTTCTGCTGGTGACGTCTTAGCTTTACTGGCCGATGTCATGATCGAAAGTCCCGAGGCATTGGGAAGTGGGCGAGGTGTCTTTCGTGCCGGATACGACAAGTTTCTTGACGATAAGAACCAGTTGGCAGCCAATGGCGAAGAAAAGGTTGCAGCCTACGAGGAAAGCTTACGTCAAAAAACCGGCATTACCAGCTTGAAGGTCAAATCTCACAAAAGTTACGGATTATTGCTGGAGGTCACGAAGTCAAACCTGTCGCGTGTTCCGGATTTTTTCATACGCCGGCAAACCATGACCAATGGGGAGCGATATACGACGGTTGAGCTCAAAGAGCTTGATGATGAGTTGGCCTCTGCAAATGATCAAGCCATCCAGCGTGAACAGCGCCTTTATGCTGAACTATTAGATCGACTGAAGCCCCACCGCGATAGCCTAATGGGTGTTGCAAAAGCCCTAGGGGAGCTGGATATGATCCAAAGCTTTGCCTGGCTTTCATTGAAAGAATCCTATGCCAAACCAGTGCTGACCGATGGTCCCCGACGATTAACCTTGAAGTCGTGTCGCCATCCCGTCGTGGAAAAATTTGTGGGTCGCCATGAGTTCGTGTCTAACGATGTCCTTATGAACGAGGGAAAAAGTCAGATCTTGATTACGGGGCCTAACATGGCCGGAAAATCAACGATTATGAGACAAACAGCCATCGCCGCGATTCTTTGTCAGGCTGGATGTTGGGTGCCAGCTGTTGAGGCTGAAATGCCGATTTTTGACAGGATATTTACCCGTGTTGGTGCAAGTGATGATTTAAGTCGAGGTCAGTCAACATTCATGGTGGAAATGAGTGAGGCGGCGGAAATTTTGCGGCAGGCGACCGCGAAAAGCTTGGTGATCTTGGATGAAGTCGGTCGCGGAACATCGACAACTGATGGTCTTGCGATTGCTGCTGCCATCATGGAGGATCTTTCAGATCGAGTCTGCTGTTTTACGATGTTTGCGACTCACTATCATGAGCTTGTGCCCTTAATGTCATCGCGAAAATCTGTCGTCCCCATGCAGACCGAGGTTGTTGAAAAGGAAGATAGTATCGTGTTCTCCCATCGATTGGTCACGGGCGCTTCGGCTAGTTCTTTTGGAATTGAGGTTGCCAAGCTTGCAGGTGTTCCAAACCACGTCATCGAATTAGCCAAGGCTAGACTGAGAGATCCTGAGGTCTCAGCTGCGGTTCAGCCGGTCATGACGCGCGAGATCTTGGGTGCAACAGTGAAAGACCCAGGGCCCAACAAGGGTTTATCAAAGGTGCAAAAAGGACTGTTTGGGCTGTCGAGTGATGATGAGTCAGCTGCAACTGACAAAACAATGATCGCAGATCAAACATTAAGCCGCTTGGCGATGAAACTTGAGAGCATCAAGATTCACAAAACAACTCCACTTCAAGCCCTTAATATCCTTAATGATCTTAAATCGATGTTGGCGCCCGTCCAGCAGCGTGCATTGTTTGATGATGATGTTCTTAATCCTTAGGTCGAGGTCGGTTTGTGTTTGCTTGCCAAGCCCCAAGGGCATGGCTATAGTGTTGGATTGGATTTTGGCCGTAATTTTTGCGGTTTAGGTTCTATAAATTGAGTGACAAGGAAGGCAACCATGGCTAAGGCAAAAGCTAAAGCAAAGAAACCTGCACCGAAGGCAAAACCTGCCGCAAAAAAAGCAGCTCCTGCAAAGAAGGCAGCTCCGGCCAAGAAAGCCCCCCCTGCAAAGAAAGCTGCGCCAGCTAAGAAGGCTGCACCCGCACCCGTAAAAAAACTAGCCCCCGCTAAAAAGCCGGCGGTCGTCGCTGCCAAGCCAAAGGCTGCTCCAGCACCAACACCTGTTAAAAAGGTCGTTGGCCCAGTTGCAACGCCAAAACTCAAGGGGCAAGGAGCAGAGGCTGGTCAAAAGCAGGTTGCCGTAAGCGCACCAAAGCTGACTCCAGTGGCTAAACCAGTTAAGCCGCTTCCGATTCCGACAGAAGTACTCAAGTTAAAAGACAAGCCGTCTGCCGTGTCTGAATCTTCTGTGACTCAAGAGAAGCGTGAGATTCAGCAGAGTGATATTTTTTCGGAGGACGAGCTCCGCATGTTTCTCGAAGCGCTCAAAAAGGAGCGCGAATCGCTTCTCGAAAAAGCTAGAGCAGCTGTGGATGCAGGTAACATCGCTTTGGATAAAGATGAAATGTATGATGAGGTGGATTTGGCCTCAGCAACAGTGGACCAGAACCTGACATTCCGTTTACTTGATCGTGATCGCAAGTTACTCAACGAAATCGAGCATGCCATTCAAAAAATCCAGACAGGAGATTTTGGATACTGCGAGGGGACGGGCGAACCGATTCCAAAGCGCCGCCTTGAGTTGAGACCGTGGTGCCGACACAGCGTCAAGTACAAGGAACAACTTGAAAAGCTGGAGAAGTCTGGCCGCGGCGTCGTCGACGAGGATGCAGAGCTTTTGGATTAATTTCCAGCATCGTTCTCGTGGCCCCTGACCGGGGTAAAGGATACTCCTATGACACTTTTTTCCATGATCGCCATAACTCCTGAAGAAACAAAGGATGTGGTTGCGGCAGAGTTGCGTGCTCTGGGTGCGGTTTCGATCGAGGAGCAGTTCAAGGCAGTTCATTTTCAGTGCGACGAGTCAACGTTTTATGAAGTCCATTTAAAGCTTAGAACCGCCTCAAGATTACTTCGCGTGATCAAGGATTTTTCTGCCAAAGATGAGCGCATGCTTTACGATCAAGCACGACGGATTAACTGGAGTGCCTGGTTTGATGTAAAGAAGACCTTTGTTATCGAGGGCATTCCAGGAGATCGCGGTCCCGGAGTCATGACTGCAAACACGATATCCAAACGGATCCGTGAGGCGTTGCAGTCTTGGTTTGTGGAAAAAGCCGGTCAGAAGGCTGTGGTTGATCTTGAAGCTCCAGACGTCAATTTAGTTGCGTTTGTGCGCGGTGGTCGCTGCACTCTAAGTGTCGATACATCAGGTAAATCAATGCACAAACGCGGTTATCGTGCCGATAATCATCCAGCCCCAATTAAGGAAACTATGGCGGCTGCTATGCTCCTAAAGCTTGGTTATAAGGGTGACGTGGCACTCTACGATCCGATGTGTGGTAGTGGTACGATTGCTATTGAGGCGGCCTCCATGGCCCTGGGCAAGGCTGCACTGATCCATCGTAAGAAAGGCGAGTTTGGCTTTGAATCTCTCGCTTTTTTCAATAGCAAGATTTGGAAAAACGTCCAGGAGGAGGCTCGCCAGGATAAGCGAGACAGTTTGCCTTTTGGCGTTTTTGCCTCAGACATAAGCGCGAAATACCTGGAAGCTGCCAAAGATAACGCATTGAGGGCTCGCGTTGAAAAGTTTATGACGTTTTCCAAATGTGACTTTTTTGAATCAAGTCCGCCAGCTCCGTCGGGACTTTTGATCATGAATCTACCCTATGGTGAGCGGATTAAGGGCGAGTTTTCGGGTGACGACGAGAGCTTTTTCAAGGCGATTGGCGACAAGCTTAAGCGCGACTATTCCGGTTGGCGAGCAGCCATCTTGGCCGCTGAGGAGTCACCCTGGAAGTTTATTGGTCTAAAACCTTCGCAAAAAATTAAGCTACTGAATGGGAGTATCCCAGTTCGTTTGCTTGTCTTTGAACTCTACAAAGGCACAAAAAAAGCTCTCCTTGCGGAGAGCGTCGAGTCTAATTGATTTCCTCTAAGTTTTTTTAGACCCAAGAGCTATCAAAGTTCGCTTGTCTCTTGGCTGATTTTGCCGAAGGTTCAGATGCCTTCATCGGCTGAAAGTCTGATGCTGTGGTCTTGGAAAGAGTGGTCCAGGTTGTCTCGAATTTAGAGGCTTGCTCTGCACGGATACGAGCAACGAACTTGGAACAGCAGATCTTACAAGACAGATCTGGATTTGAGTCTCCGGCATACTGTGGATGCTTGATACAAACAAGATTGCCACCGAAAACTGATTTATCCTTTGTCATAAGCTCCTCCCGCTTCTGATGAGAACGCCAAGTCAGATTGGACACTCTCTTTGAAGCACGGAGCATGCCAGGAGTTGGCTGTTTAAATAGCCTTTGATATCAGTTGGTTATCTTGGAGTTCGGTGCGTTGGCGTGTCAGGTTTATGAACACTTTGCGCATAATCCCCGCATTGGAACCTATGGTCTGATCGAAATCGGATGCGGTCATAACCAAGACCCTGGAGCTTGTAGCGGCAGTCCAGGTTACAGATGGAGAGTTGGACATTGCTAGATCTGGTGCTAACCAGTGTCCCGCAGCCCTTGCTCCCTGATCCGAATGCAACTCCCCGCGCACAACGAATATAAGAAATGAGCTCGGCGAGCCGCTTTGAATCACACTATCTTTGGAGACATTGATAATCTTAAAACTCTTCGCGATGCTGTCCAACTCACTCTCAAGGATTTGCGCGAAAAGCCAGCTGGACTTTATCACCGCAGTCTCGTCAGAGCTGTTGGATAAGATCGCTTGCAGCGCTGGTGGCGGAGTTACTTTTAGTGCGGGCGACTCCGCGTTGGGGGCTTGTTCGGGCGCAGATGTATCTGCGTTCTTCACGGCAAATGATCCCGTCTCGATAAAGAAATTTCCTTTTAATGAGTTACCCCCTACAACTTGCTGTCCACTGTTTGGAGTCACCGGTGGAGTTGTTGGAGAAGCCGCCTCCAAGTTCCCGCGCCTTGAAGCTGATCCGCCCAATCTCTCGAGACAGTATTTTGCTCGTTCTGCCTCGCCAGACTTTTGAAAGCATGCGGCAGCCAATTCAAACAGTGACAGCTGCTCATATAACATTGCGGCAAATCTGTATTCGCCTCTTTCATTCAAAACTTCGGCAAGAGATTTGGCATCTGGTGACTGCAGATTTACTTCGCTGATCAGTGTTGGAATGATGTGCGGTGGTGCTGCTTTGATGATGCTGTCAGCTAAGACCCTGTGCCCACCTGATAAGGCGGTCAAAATCATTTGATTGACTTTGGGTGATCCGACAATGAGGGTGATGATGCCAGGATTCTGATCTCCAGATTTAGCTAACGTGAAAAGTGTTTCCATTTCGTCAGACGTTGGGATTTGGCCTTTGAGAAGTGAAGGGTTACTTCCAATTTCTCTCCAGCACCGTAGGGCCTTATCTTGTTTTTCTGCTTTTGACCATGAGCGCGCAGCCTCTAGCCATCGCCCCGCCTTTTCGAAACACTCGGCAGCATTTTCGAGCTGATTTTCTTTCAAAAATAGATCAGCTGCTTCAAAATGATTTCCCGCCTCGCGCAAGCAGGTTGCTGCATCACCAAGGTTGCCAGCCTGAATAAAACACTGTGCGGCTTCCTTCCAGTGCCCATTACGGCTATATACAACGCCGGCGCGTGTCGGATTTTGCATCCGAAGCAGGACTCGTGCTGCTTCGTCAATGAGCTTGGCTTTTTCGAGAGCTGTAATGGCGTCTCGATGTAATCCAATTTGCTCTAGCATCTGCGCTGCCTGGCGGATTTGACCCTTGCTGATGAGTCGCTTGGCGCGCTCGCGGATTTTTTCTTCTTGAGGCGAAAGAATCTTCAGGTCCGAGGCTCGTGACCCAGCGTTAGGGCCCCTGTATTTGGTTGTGCCTCGTTGCCGCACAGCTTTATTGTTGTTTCGTAACCACAGATACGTGATTAGAGAAACTGCCAACAAAATAATGACAACAATGATCTGTTTCTCTTTCACCCAGTCGTACCCTTATGCTCACAACTCGTAAGTGATGCCTACCTGCGTATAAGAATCTACAGTCTGCTGCAATTCCTGTCCTGGAATGACTGTATATCCATTCGACATTGTGTAGGTGGTTTTAAGGGAAAACTTTTGACTGAGTCGTACACCCAGGCCAGCGCCACCTTGTGGTCCTGCGTACGGGTAAGCATACGATTCTACAGATCCAGTCGCGTCTTGAATATGAGTGGAGTACTGCTTTTTAACGACACCTGCAAAAACAAACGGAGTAAAAATATCTCCAGCATATAGAATCAACGTCAGATCAACTGAGTTAGATGTGACGGTAGCATTCTTCCTGAAGTACACGTAATTCGTGCCAGCTGAGTTCAACTGATATCCAGTCGTCGCATCTGTCTCCTGCCTGAATGTGTAGCCAAGTCGCGTGTATCCGCCG
>JBIIGV010000026.1:0-28966 GCA_044236265.1 Oligoflexales bacterium | reverse complement strand
CATTGAAATTTGAGGGAGCTACATAACAGATTCTTGTTGTTTCAATTGTGACGCCTGGCGCCTGCATTGGACTCATGACTATTTCATCGAGGTTATTATCAACGTCAACGGCCAGACGATCTTTTTCAAAACAAATTCTTTCTGGCGAATCCTCAGTTAGCGGATGAAATGGAGACAGTGCTCGTGGACTATCGTTGACCGGATTGACGCTTATTTCAATCACTAGCGGTGTGGAGCACACGGCAGGCTCAGAGCCTCTTTCACAGGCGCTAAGTGAGAATGTGTCAGATCCGTTGAAGTTTTCATTCGGTCTAAATGAAAAGCGGTTTCGATCCAAATCAAGACTTAGCAGGCCATGCTCCGGTTGGCGTGAAACAATAACGTCAAGTGCGTTTAATTCTATATCGCTGAGCTCATACGAGAACTCTCTCGTTGTGTCCTCATCAATTGTGATGATTGGATCTATGGAACCTGCTAAGGCAATGACGGGGAGATCGTTCACTGCATCAACACCTATTGGAACCGTTACTTCGTCCGACCATTTATCCCCAGACCGAGCTCTGTATCTGAATTCATCAGTTCCACTCCAGTTTTCACTGAGTCTGAATGTCAATACACCAGTCGCAATATTTAGTTCGGTTGGGATTTGCCTTGGTGGCGATGTAACTTCATAGTGAAAGCCCTGGTTAGGAATATTAGAGGATGCTGAAAGTACAACGTTGCACTGTTCGTCTTCGCGACAGCTAACTGAAAGTGCGCTAGCAACAGGCTTTTCACCGACTAAGTTTGGTGAAATCTTAATCACGCCTGGTTTTGATTCTTTGCCATTTGATCTGGCTTTTATTTCAAACTCGTCGTCAGCTGTCTGTCCGGCCGCAAGTGTATATACGAAATCTTTTCTCGACAGCGTCGCGCTACCGTTTACGGGAGGTTTGGAAATCCAGATCTCGACAGCTGAATCGTCAATATCTTGGCAGGCTATAGAGGCCCGAATTTCGGTCGCAGTTTTAGCGCCGAATATTTGGCTAAGACAGATTGGCGCATCATCTACAGGATTTACTTTGATTGATACGGGTCTGGCAGTCGATGCATTTGACCCGTCTATAACTCGAACAGAGAAATTATCGCGCCCCGAATAGTCCGGATCTGGTGAGTATTTTAAGGATGCATTAGCTGCATCTATCTGAACCTCGCCATGCTTAGGAGAATCCATTATCTCAATGCGTAAGCTGCCAGTAGTTGTGGTTCCGATTCTCAGAGGAATCAACTTTGTCGAGTCCTCATCCACTTCAACCAAGGCGATGGCATCTAATTCGATGCCGGATGTGATTGTTGAGACCCTACCAACCGTCGCATCCCCAGAGGCGGCCGTGGGCTTGACCTCAGACTTTTTGGTTTCCGAACCAGACGTACAGCCATAAGCAAGTAGAGCACTCAAAATGCCCAGATGTTTAACCACCCTTTTCATAAAGCCCCCTCCTTTTAACTCGCCCACTCCCACTCATGAGCCGTTATGGCCTCAGTCGGGCGACGAGTTATGAAGAGGGGGTCGGTTCGGATCAGGAGGATCATGAGCAAAAAATTACAAATCCCCTAAAAATTAATATTTACGGCATCTTATGACGGACGGGATGGGCCCATATTTGTCATTTTGGTGCTTAGGTGGCAGAGGGTTGTAAGCATCCAATTTATGTAGTGAATATTTTTAGATTTCAAAAAACGCCAACAATTTCAGTTATTCTGAGCTATATTAGAGGGCTGTTACGATCTTGGTTTCCGGATGCTTTGAGTTTGGAGTGTGGATTCATGACTGTTCGCAATATTCTTCTGACTGCCGCCCTGCCATATGCCAATGGCGACCTACATATAGGCCATATGCTGGAGCATCTTCTTTGTGATTTTTGGACTCGGTTCCAGAAGATGCGTGGCCACGATGCCGTCTTTCTTTGCGCTGATGATACCCACGGCACGCCGATGATGATCGCAGCCCGAAAGCAGGGCATCACTCCAGAGCAGCTGATTGAACGTATGTGGACGCGACACGTCGAGGACTTCAAGGCTTTTGAAGTTCATCATGATCACTATTCATCGACCAACACCAAAACCAATCAGGAGCTGGCCAACTTTTGCTTTGAGCAACTGAAAAAGGCCGGAGTGGTCGATCACAAGCCAATGCGTCAGCTCTACTGCGATCACGATAAGATGTTTTTGCCAGATCGGTTTGTCAAAGGAACTTGTCCCAAGTGCGGAGCCCTCGACCAGTATGGTGATAACTGCGAATCCTGCAGCACCACTTACGATTCTTTGGATTTGAAGTCTCCTCGGTGCGCTATGTGTGGGGCCACGCCATCACCGAAGGATACGGAGCATCTTTTTGTGCGCCTTGAGGATTTCAGAGGCTTTTTGAAAGACTGGGTCCCTCATCATGTCCAAAAAGAGGTGAGCAATAAGCTAGACGAGTGGTTGGACGGTGAGCTTTTACCTTGGTGCATTTCCCGCGATGAGCCGTACTTTGGTTTTGAGATCCCGGGGCATCCCAAAAAATTCTTCTACGTCTGGATGGATGCACCGATCGGCTACATTGCAGCCACAAAGGAATACGCCGAAAAACACGATAAGACCCTTGATCACTACTGGCGTAACCCTAAATCCGAAATCCTTCACTGTATCGGTAAAGATATCGTCCGCTTTCACGTGTTGTTCTGGCCTGCGGTGTTGAAGAGTGCTGGCTTTAATTTGCCAAAACAAGTGATGGTCCATGGATTTTTAACCGTGGACGGCGTAAAGATGAGTAAGTCTCGCGGCACATTTATCATGGCTAAGACTTACCTGAAGCATCTTGATCCGTCGTTCTTCCGTTATTACATGGCCTGCAAAATGAATAACGGTATTGATGACGTTGATCTAAGCTTGGATGATTTCACCAATCGCGTGAACTCAGATCTGATCGGCAAGATCACTAATATCGCATCTCGTTCAGCGCAGATGCTCGGCCGCTTGGATAACAAGATCGCGCCCATGGCAGCCGATGGCAAAGAACTCGTGCACCGCGCACAGGCAAGGTCTGAGGAGATTGCGAGACATTTTGAAGATCGTGACTTCGCCAAGGCCATGGTGGTCATTCGCGAAATTGCTGATGATGCTAATAAGTATTTTGATAACTATGAGCCGTGGAAGCTAGTCAAAACAGACGAACTGAAAACCAAGCAGGTGCTTGCCGCAGCTCTTAACGTCTTCCGCGTGATGGCTGTCTATCTGAAGCCGATTCTTCCAAGTTATGTCGAGCGTGTGGAAGCCTTATTTGGAGAAAAACCCTACACATGGGCGTCTGCTCAGCAGAGTCTTGAAAACCATACATTGCAAACATTTACACACTTGCTGCACCGCGTAGACCCGAAGAAGGTGGCCGAAATGATCGAAGATCAAAAGAAAGAATCCGCAGCAACCGTAGAAGCGGCGCCAGCAGGCAAAGCCGCAAAGCCTGCGGCAAACGAAGCCTCATCAACCATTGAGATTGATGACTTCATGAAAGTTGATCTTCGAATTGCGCGAATTCAGGCGGCCGAGGCTGTCGAAGGTGCAGACAAGCTTTTAAGACTGACTCTTGATCTCGGCGGTGAGACGCGCAATGTGTTCTCCGGTATTCGTCATGCATACAAGCCTGAAGATTTGGTTGGACGTTTAACCGTCATGGTTGCGAATTTGAAACCTCGCAAAATGAAATTTGGCATGAGTGAAGGGATGGTCCTGGCCGCAGGGCCTGGTGGCAAAGATATTTTTATTCTTAGTCCTGACTCCGGTGCTCAGCCTGGCCAAAGAGTGACATGATGGGTGAGGGCGATACATCTGATAATCTCCTTGACCGGAATGCCCTCTTAGGTCGTTTATCTGTCGCGCTTGTAAGAACAGCCTATCCCGGAAATGTCGGTGCTGCGGCTCGCGTGATGACTAATTTCGGCGTGCGCCGTGGCACATTGGTGTCCCCTCGCTGCGATATCAACAGCGTCGAAGCAAGGCAGTATGCGACAGGTCCCTCGGCGCTGACTCTAGCTACGATGAATACGGTCAAATCATTGGCGGACTGCTCTGCTGGCTACTCGTCTGTGATCGCGCTTACGCGGCGCACGGGTCAACTACGTAAGCCAAGTGTCAGTTTGAGTGAGATCCCTCAAAAACTTCAATCGGGTCAGGTATTATTGGTGTTTGGCCCAGAAGAAGACGGGCTATCGGATGCCGAAATCAAACAATGCACAGATGTGCTGACCCTGGACGTTTCACCCATGATGCCAAGCCTTAACCTCAGTCATGCGGTCGCCGTTGTTTTGTCGCATACATATGATCGCCTAAAGGCTGTGACATCAGAGCCTGCGCCAGCAAGTGTGGTGGACGCCACTGAGTTACTTTCCTTATTCGGATCCTTAGAAGCAAATTTAAAACGCTTGCAGTCGGCAGGGAAGCTTGCCAACGCTGAGCGTCTGAGCCGTTTGCTGTCTCAAACTTTAAGTCGTGCGCAGCTTGATGAGCATGAGCTCGCAGCTTGGCACGGGTTTTTATCACTTCTCAAATAATCACTAGTCTGATTGCTGCCATTTTGTCGCATTTGATCTCGCAATGGTCAAATTGACGGTCTTGAATTGTTTTGCGTTCGCAGCCATGGTGTGCTGTGAGGGTGCTTTCTTTTTTAAAGGAGGATTTATGAAAACGATGTCTTGCAGGCTCCTTGTCCATGCTCTGTCTTTGTTGCTTTTTGCCGGATTTACGGCTCCGGCGTTCAGCGAAACCACAGACCAGGTTGAAAGTGTTGTCGAGCAGCTAGAGCTCGATGATCAGATTGAGCCGATGGCTGATGTTCTAAATCGGAATATGATGTGTCAGCGCTATAACTATGACTACCGTCGCTGTGTTGCGGCTGGTTGTCTGTTTGATGGTGGATCAGGTGCTTGTTACGGACAAATGCACCCACAGCCAGGCCCGCAACCTCTGCCTCCTCCCCATCATCGTCCCAACTATTGTCAGCAGTTCAACTACAATCAGTTTCAATGTAATCAGGCTGGCTGTTATTTTGATCACAGAACTGGAGTCTGTTTTGATGGGGGGCAGTATCCACCGCCCCCTGCTGGATATCGCGTGATGTGTATTGCCGTTGATGCAGGCTATGAAGAGCATCCGCGCGGTCATGTGGGTATTGGACGTGGCCGCTATCAGGCAGAGCAGGCAGCCCTTGGCGATTGTATGCGCTACCATGGACGCTGCCGGATCCGTGAGTGTCGGTACCAGTAGATTTAATTATTTATCGGAATTTGTAGTTCGAACATCATGTGCGATTTAACAAAGGCATTGCGGGAGTTCTCGCAATGCCTTTGCGTCATTTGCGTCAATTCGTGATGACGCATTTGGTACGAGGCTGAAATTCCTCAGTATTTTTTTCTGATCGAGTTGGCATTGTTTTCGCTTGGGATCGTATAGGAGCAAATAAATGTACTTATTTGGAGGATTCTTATGAAAGCCATGCAAGCAATGACACGGAATGTGATTTGTGTCCATGAAACTGATGCCATCGAAACAGCGCGCGATATCATGAAAGAATGGGACATTCGCCACTTGCCAGTTGTTCGTGATCGCATGCTTGTCGGGATTCTGTCAGATCGGGATGTTCTTCTCCACACGAGTGGGGGGCAGATAGCCGGGGATGGACAAATTGCTGATCGCAGTGTGCGAGAAACTATGACTAAAAAGCCAATAACTTGCTGTTCGGCAGATCCTATCTCTTATATCGCCGGATTAATGTTGGATAACAAAATTGATTGCGTGCCCGTCGTCGAGGAAGACGACGGTGAATTGGTCGGTTTGGTGACATCTTTTGATTTGATTGAACTTCTGCGTGAAAAAGACGTCTTAGATGCATCCAGAACCGTGCCGTGGAACTATGCAGTTAAGGTCGCCGGAGGGTCAGCTGTTCTTTACCCATGATCTCAGTGCGGTTTGTTGTGCAACTGAACGGGCTTTGCCTTGCGTGAAGCCCGGATGTTTATCATCTCAACAAAGACACTGAATCCCATGGCAAAGTAGACATAACCCTTCGGAATGTGCATTCCGGCACTTTCGCCTACGAGCACAAGACCGATCATCAATAAGAAGCTTAAAGCTAATATTTTAATGGTTGGATGACGATCGACAAAATTGGAGATTCCTCCGGCGGCAAGTAACATAACAATAAGTGCTATAACGTTAGCGGCAACCATAATTGCCAGACTTTGACTCATGCCGACGGCTGTGATGACACTATCGATCGAAAAAACAATATCAATAAGCATGATCTGAGTAATGACAGCCGCAAGGCTTGCGTGGGCCAGACCTTTTGCTGCGGACTCATGTTCTTCGCCCTCGAGCTTGCTATGGATCTCCTTGGTGGCCTTCCACAACAGAAATAAGCCGCCTACAAAAAGAATGACGGACTTCCCTGTAATCTGGATGGAGCCAATTGTAGCAAACGGTTCCGTCAGTCCTGCTATCCAGGATATCACCGAAAGAAGTGCTAACCTCGAAACAAGTGCGCCCATCAGGCCAGCTTTACGGGCGATGTCCCGTTTCTCTGCGGGTAGTTTTCCAGCAAGAATTGAGATGAAGATGATGTTGTCAATGCCGAGAACGATCTCCAATGCGGTCAGCGTGGCTAAGCTGATTAAACCTTCGCTGGTCATGAAAGCTTCAAACATCGACGTAGCTCCTGTTTTGTCGTCATAAGTATTGTCCTAGTCTACAAGAGCGAGAAATAATTTGCCATCTTGTTGAAGCAGGGGTGGTTTGCTAAACTGTTAGTCAGTCTTCCGAGGTCATAGTATAAATTTAAGCAATTGTTGAGGAGCTCTATGAATCGCTCATTCTTGCGACCATTTCTTATCTGTCTTGCGTCCTGTTTTTCTGCGTCTGTAGCGAAAGCAGAGGCGCCACAGCCAACCGGGTCAGTACACTTTGAGGCTGGTAAGTCTAATCCACAGGGAAAGCTGAAAGATTACTTAATGCCGGGCAATTTGTATCGTTTCGGAATTTTTGGTGGTGCTAAGGTAGATTTAAAGTTTGTTGGTGCGGTTGGCTTGGGCTGGGACTTCACGTTTTCTGAGCATAAGTTGAAAGATAACATGGAAGGACATTATCGCCGCGTTACGTGGGACTGGCAGCATGTGCCGCTCAGCTTCGGCTTTTTCTATGTCAAGCCAGGGCTTTCATGGGTTGTCACCAATGTTAAAATTCCGTCTCTCGGTATTGACGAGTCCAGCATTCGTCCGGAACTGATGTTTGAAAGCGGTATACGCTTGGGGCTCAGTCCTAATTTTGGGTTTTCAACTGGTGCTGTCGCAGAGTGGACGTGGCTTGATACTGAGAAAACATTTAGCGGCCAGGATTTAAATATCACTGGTAACTATGGAAGTTGGTTTGCTGGCTTTACGCTCCAGATTTGATCGGCTTATATTTTGAGATCTTTGAGGGGGACCAACGCATCCACGAGGAAGCGGTGGTCCCCCGTATGATTTGCAAGTTGTAAATGTTCCCACAATACCTTCTTTGGTGAAAAGCCAGCTGCGAGTCCACAGAATGACATCATAAGCTGATCATTGGCTCCATCGCCAACGGCGATGCAAGACTTTGGGTTTAGTTGGTGAATCTTGCACCATTGGCTGACGGCTTCACGCTTTCCTGCGGCGTCCACAATCTCTCCATCAACGTCTCCAGCGAGCTTGTCTCCGATCCAGGCGAAACGATTAGCTCGAAAGTCTTTAAAGCCTAATTGCTGAGCCACAGGTCCTGCAAGATCAACAAACCCGCCACTTACGAGAAACATCGGAATGCGATGCTGCTGGCACCAGTTGGCAAGGTGAGTCATGCCGCGGGATATCCTGGGTTTGACGTTGAGAACTTGGGAACGATCCATCCCTTTAAGCAGTTGGAGACGAGCTCGTAAGGACTCCTTAAAATCCATGCCACCAGCCATGGCCGCCGTAGTGATGGCTTCAATTTCCTTTTGTTTACCGGACGCCTTAGCAATCTCAACCAAGGACTCCTCTTCGATCACTGTGGCATCCATGTCAAAGAATATAGCCTCTGGCCCAATCAAGTGGTGAGGGACGATTGCAGCTGACCCGCCAGTTCTAATCTCTTCAAGTGCAAGATTAATAGCGGATGCGTCAGCGACGTCAATGACGCTGAACGAGTGTGAACCACAGTTAAAAGTATGGTCAGCAGATCGGCCGATTTTTAGCAGATGATTGTTTTCAATAACAATACGGCAGGGACGCCCTAGCCAGCTTTGTTGATCAGGAACGGTAACCATGAATTAATAAGCTCCCGGTGGGCTTCCTCTAGTAAATCAATCCATGTCGGTCGTCGGGGTGACTTCAGTAGTTTAAGTCCAGCCTCTTCGGGCGTCATGTCGGCCTTTTTACGGTTGCAGTGATGACAGGCCGTGACAACATTGTCCCAGACCGTAGCTCCACCGCGGCATTTGGGTTTCACGTGATCAATGGTCACGTTGTGATGAGTCATTCTTGAGCCGCAATATTGACATGTAAACCGATCTCTAAGGAGGATATTGCGGCGGGTGCATCGTGAATTCATCGTTCGCCGAAATGTTCGAACATATCGTTTCAGACGAACTACTGATGGCAACTTATAGATCTGCGAAACAGATCGAACGACCTGATCGTATTCGGCGACAATTTCTGCTTTAGCGGTGACGACAAGACACATGGCCTTTTCCCAAGTCACCAGATGGATGGGCTCATAAGCTGCGTTTAAAACAAGCGTTCTCATTGTAAACTCGCCAATTTTATTGCCTTCTTTTTATCTTAACACAGAAACGGCAACTTTGGGTTGTAGGCCATAGGTTTAGCTAAAACCTATTTAATATTTGGCGGTTACGTGGAGGTAATGGCGGCGTGGACTTTGCCGGTTTGGAGGGGATTTGTGCCAGATTTTAATACCTGCAACCACTTCGCGGGGATGATGAGTGGATGTGTAAGTCTACGTTGCTGCGGATTCTCAAGTCCTTGCGCGCAGAATAAAGCCCCAAGCATTAGTTAGGTGCTGGGGCTTTTGCGTCAGGTCTGATTACCTGTTTTTGGGATGAGCAAAGTGTAATCGATGATCACAGCCTTCCGAGATAACGTCTTCAGTTAGCTCTATGTTGCCTATGCTAAGCCATTTTTGAGAGCCTTTCTCGGCTACCAAGATATTGAACTTTAGCTTGTTGCCGGGGAAGCGATGCAGTCGAAGTTCATTACGAAAGTCTTTGGGTGGGTTCGAAAACGTCGGAGCTGCTACGGGCTGAATCATCATCCAGTGTGGAACAACAGCGGAGCTTGGGTCATCTAGCCCCAATTCAGCAATTGGATAGACTGGACGAATTGCAGGGTTTTTATCAGCTGCTGAGAATGTTTTGAAAACCGTCGTAAACATTGAGAAGTGCAAAAGGTTATTCAAATGAAATGACAACGCGGGTTCGTTGAGTTTAGGTAATTCCAAGAAAGATTTAGAAAGCGTCCCGCCGAGATCATCCACGGTGAAAAAGTTAGCAGTTTTATACGATTGCTTGTCGTTTCTGTCGGTGGTTGGAAAAATTTTTCCCGCCAAGCCAAATGAACGATAATCGCCTCTGAATGGCTGGCCAAGTGCTTCACTGGCGCGAGCAATGATTAGACCTTCGCTGCCTTCTGCAAAATAACCCGTATATGGATTTTTCTCAGTGATGCTCCAAGTCCCTGCATAACAGATTCCGATGGGATGAAGTAGCTTTTGAAAATAGGGAAGAACATCCGCCTGATTGTTTAAGGTTCTGTCTACGGAGTTTTTCAATCGGTTGACACCAGCAGCGAAAAAACTCGCATTTGTTACAGGATGTTGTGGAAGCGATAGATAGCGGCCCTCTTGCGTGGCGGTCCAGACTTCTTCAAAGGTTGAAGCCTGCGCTGATAATCCGAGCTGGGTTGCGGCCAGGGCAGCTATCATAATGTTTTTTAGAGACATTGATCTTTTAGTTTTCATGTTTTTCCTTTCAAGATTTGTTGATGATCAAAGATCTCGCCGAAAGAGCGTAGATGTTCCCTTAAGCGGAGTTTTTTGGCGAAGAACATTTTTAGATTCGGACGCTTTCTGCTGACCATCCGCTGAAATGGTTTGTACTGCATGTGTTCAGTCTGAACATTGATCCAGATCAACATCTCCTGTAAAATAAAAGGCATCTGTAACACTCCAAAACAACTGGATTATTCATGTCCGCCGAATTGCCGCTGCACAAATACAAGGATCTGATTCTGCGTTTTGCTCAGTCCTATGTTCAGATGAATGATGAAGATTTTAAGTTGGCTGAGCCATATTTGCGTGTCACGCGCATCGATAAAGGGCAAAGACTCTGTACAGCCGGAGAATTTTTTCATGACTTGTGCTTTGTCGCACAGGGGCTTTTTAAGGCGTTTTTTATCACAGACGAGGGTGTGACCTGGATTCGAAGTTTTTCCTGCGAAGGACAACACGTCGGTCCCCTAGGTTCGATGCTGTTAGGCCAACCCAGCTCCGTCACGATTGAAGCTCTCGAAGACAGCGTCGTGGTTAGCATTAAACATGCGCACATGTTGAAGCTCTACGAGCATGGCGCGAAATGGGAGCGCTTTGGGCGATTGATCGCAGAGGAGCACTACAAATGGTGGGAGTATCGAGAGCACCAATTGATGGTCCCCGATGCAGCTGGTCGCCTGCAGTCTGCGATGGTGGTGCTATCTGGAATCATCGGTCGCATCACTCAACGCGATCTGGCCCAATATCTTCGTGTCACGCCCGAGGCATTATCAAGAATAAAGAAGGTGCGTTAATCTGACGGTCGCAATCGCGAGAAGTAACGGCGCAGAGTCATCTATAACTATCTAAAAATAATGATTTATATTTATTTTCTGGTGTGGCGCTGAGCCAAATGCTACAAATTTTGCGTTAAATAGCGCGATCTGTTGTTTTGCAGTATGGAATAAATCGTAATGATAGCCGCTGATTAGCTTTTTTCAGACGAAGTGGCATCGTCCTTGCTCCGTTGTTCCGCTGAAGGAATTTTAGAACGCCATGCTCAATCACAAAGACACAATCGATCCCAAATTAATGGCTCACGATCAAGCTGTTCGCATGATGGCGACTTGGATTTCAGCAATTGCAGATCAAGTTAAAAATCCAGTGGCAGGAATTTCGGCGGCCGCGACTTTGATCGAAAAGCAAATGGCCTCTTTTCGCGCGGCTGAGGCGTGGGATCCATCCATAGTCGAAGAGGCCGTCAAATTGATGATTAAGCGCCTGAGTCGGTTTGATAATTATTTGTCCGAACTCTCTGGCTTTACCCGTGACGTGAATTTGGACCTGAAAGCTTGGACGTTGCAAGGTGAGTGGAATACGCTCGAACAGGCAATTGTGAGACGGGTGCCGGTCGATTTTAGAATTATAATTGATACGCAAAGCCAATTACCGATTTACGCAGATTTCGAGCGTGTCACGTCTATTCTAGCTGCGCTTAGTATCAATAGTGTGGAAGCGTGCGGTACTGCTGTGCAACCTGTCATTGAGATAAGTTTGAGCGAGTTCACTGATGAGTCCTGCGGACAGCGTGGCATGATCCTGCGGGTGGAAGACAACGGCCCTGGATTTTCTGATCAAGCTCTGCTTGAGGGATTGGTGCCTTTTTTCACGACGAAAGATGCAGGTACCGGACTTGGGCTTGCCATGGTGGAAAAGTATGTTCGAGCTCACGGTGGGTGGGTCAAATTAAATAATAAGATCATAGAAGGCAAAGCTTGTGGAGCAGTAGTCGAGCTGTTTTTCCCGGCGCCGTAACGAGAACGAGGTTTCAACATGGCTCATGTAACAGGTCATTCCGCTGGTTCAAATATCCTGGCCGATATCAAAGTTTTCCTAGTTGATGACGAGGATATCTTGGCTTGGAGTCTTGAGACCGAGCTGCGTGCTTTGGGTGCCGAGGTGATGCGCGCTGCATCGGTTCGTCAGTCTTTGGAGCGTTTTCCCGCGTTTGGAGCTGACGTCGCGATCACGGATATTCGTTTGCCCGACGGCAATGGTTTGGAGCTTTTAAAAAAATGGCGCATGGATCATCCCGAATTGCCAATTATTTTGATCACTGCTCATGGAGCGATCGACTCAGCGATTACGGCCTTACGTCTTGGCGCTTTTGATTATTTGCAAAAGCCATTTGATACGAAAGATCTGATAGCAGCCGTCAAACGCGCTGCTGAAGTTGGTAAACTTCGCCAGAAGGTCAGTCGACTCGAGGGTGAGGAAAGATCGCGAGATCCGGTACGTATTGTTGGTGAAGCTGCTGAAACAAACCTGATGCGAGAGCAATTAAAACGCATTGCTCAGAGTCGTGCCAACACGTCGTTGATTCTAGGGGAATCAGGAACGGGTAAAGAGCTCGCTGCGCGGGCTATTCATGAGTGGGGTGAAAGGGCTGGCCAACCTTTTGTGGAGATTAACTGTGCGAGCATTCCTGAAAATCTTTTAGAAAGTGAACTTTTTGGCTACGAGCGTGGGGCATTCACCGATGCCAAAGAGCGCAAGCTTGGTCTGTTTGAAATGGCGAAGCACGGTAGCATCCTTTTGGATGAAATCGGTGAAATGCCTATGAAGCTGCAATCAAAACTTTTGCGAGCCTTGGAGTCGCGACGTTTTAAGCGGTTGGGTGGCACAAAAGATATTGAATTTGGAGCGCGCATCATCGCTGCAACCAATCGGGATCTTTTAAGGGAGGTGGCGGCTGGTCGATTCCGTGGTGATCTATACTACCGTATTGGTGCTTTGCCCGTGCGTTTGCCACCGCTGCGTCAACGCCTAGATGACATTCCGCAACTTGTGCGATTTTTCCTCGAGGACTTGGCAAAAGAGCTTGGCTTTTCTCCTCCCAAAGTTGCTGAGTCCGCCTTGAAGATTCTGCGCCAACATCCTTGGCCGGGTAACGTCCGTGAGTTGCGTAATGTGTTACAGCGCGCTCTGGTGTTTCACCAGCCGACAGTTTTGAGCGCCGAGCACGTAGAGTTAGAGCACTTTGAGCCAACGTCCTTTGTGGAATCTGTCCTGTCTCCAAGTGGAGTCGTGAATCCGGTGCCTTATTTGACTGGCGAGAATCAGTCCCACCGCCTATCTGGAGGTTTTGTCTTGCCGCAATCAGGACTTAATTTGGAGGATTTGGAGCGCAGTTTGCTGACGCAAGCCCTGCAGCGCTCCCATAACAATCAAACGAAGGCGGCCGCTCTTCTTGGCATATCCCGCCACACACTTCGCTACCGTCTAGAAAAACATGGTCTGGTGGAGGAAGCTCCTAGCGGCGATCACGTGATCTCCTGACTGAGTCTGTTAACCATTGCTTGCGCGGAGTGGCGAGCGAGAGGTTCCATACGCTAAAAAGATCTTATTTAAAAAACACAGTAATTTTAATAAATTATGACAATATTTTATAAAATTATTGACTATTTTAATATATTTTAATAAAAAGATGTGGCTTGCGGAGTAGCTATAGGTCGTCAGGCCTTGGCTATCTGTGGGTTCCTAAGACTTTCTGTTGTTTTGGATGCGATACGTTTTCGTTGTTGCTGTGAAAGGAGGGTTGAAATGATTAGGAAGCATTCTTATTTGTCTTTGGCTCTCTTCCTCGGTCTGGCGTCTGGCCTTCAATCTTGTGAAGGTATTATTTCCGGTGACGCTGGTGCCGTCTTCGAACATGAAAAAAAGGCCGACGAACGGTCGCGGGGATCATCTCCCAATACAGACGATTTGATTGCAAGGGCTCCCTTGCGAGTTATTTCATATAATACGTATCACTTGCCTGCAGATCGTGCCTCTTTGGCGACGAGTGAGCAGCGCCTTCGTTTTCTTCCCGACGCATTAGCTCGAACTGGAGCTGACCTGATCATCTTGCAAGAGCTTTGGACGCCAGTTGCCCAAGACAATTTGAAATCAGCGATGGTTCAACGCGGCTATCAATATTTCCAAAGTGAACGTCGATCGGCTGTGCCGCCTTTTTTTCTGGGCAACGGGCTGATGATTTTTGCAAAAAAGGAATTTCGTCCGATGGGCGCAGTGGAATTCCGCGAGTGGCCTGAGACGATCGGATTCGATAACTATGCTGTCAAAGGTGTCTTGAAGGTGCCGTTGCATATTCCCAATATCGGACGCGTGGACGTATTTAATGCGCACACGAGCTTTTTGCCGTGGGATGGTGAGAATAAAAATTACGACATGTCGGAAAGTAAGACGCTCATGGCTCAGGTCGATTACCTGACGCAGTGGGTGAAGAGTTCTCCGGCCGCTATTAAGATTCTCGGAGCCGACATGAATTTTGATCCTCACGTTTGGGACGCGTCGCGTCAGGGCTTTGACAACGGTAGAAAGAATGAATTCTATACTAAGCTGTCGGAAGTGCTGTCCGATCCGTTTGCGATCTCGCAGGCGAATTGCCGCTTTAAATGTGAAACGTGGGATAATCAGAATAACAAGTTACTCAGTCGTGGCCTTTTCGGAGATAGCTCGAATGGAAGCATGTATGATCCTGAGCCGAATGCCCGATATGACTATGTCATGTTTGCAGGCAAAAACATAAAGGTCGCGCAGATCGGTACGGCGATGCACGATGAGTTTCCCGTTAAATACAAGTTCGACACATTCCCAAGTCCGCTTTCGGATCACTACGGCATTGTAACCGACTTGCTTATTCCCAAAGTCCAATAAGACAATTAAGTCCCATGATCATTCGTTTGAAGGTCAGGATGAGGAACATATTGGCCTATAAGCGCAGCTGCTGCAATGGTCATAAGATCAAAGCCTGGCTTGCCAAGAATCTGCACGCCGATTGGAAGTCCTGATTTGGATAAACCCATGGGTGCTGCGGATGCTGGCAGCCCAAAAACATTCGCTGGCGAAGCAATGACAGCGTCATGGGGTGTCAGCAGTGTTCGCCCATGGAGCGGTGCTGGAGACGGGAATGTTGGCATCAGAATCAGATCGTGAGTGTCGAAAAACCGGCTTACCCTTGTGTTCGCGCTTTCGATCATTTGATCCAGCTTAGCAAGGGTTTTCTTGTTGATCAAAAACTCCTCCGTAAACATGAAAAAACTGGAAGCAAGTCGATGATCGGAATAGCCGACTAGAAATTTGGCCATTTCCCAAATCGAAATCCGTTGTTTTCCACCACCAAACATTTTTCGCATTCCACCGTTGGTAGCCCGGTGAATCATGTGTCGCCAAATTTCGTAAGAGTCGCCAAACAGGTCATCTGGTGCAGTTTTGATTGTGCTGCCATGATCTCTGAAAATGCGTTCCGCTTTTCGAAGAGCTTCGATAATCGGCGTTTGCGTCTTGGATAGTTTAGATATGACCGGGTTAGACATCACTCCGATACGGATATCTTTCCAATTAAGTGTGTAAGAACTTTTGTCAAACATACCATGTGACTGAGGGTCTAACTCACAGTTGCCGCGCATGATTTCGATCAGTAGCTGCAAGTCCTCCGCGCTCCGAGCGAGTGGTCCGATAGAGTCTAGATTGCGCATCTCGGATAGTGAATTAGCGTCGAAATAAGGCCATTGCCCGGTCAAAGGTATAAGCCCGCGAGTTGGCTTGTGGCCATATAACCCGCAGAAGGCGGCCGGAGTGCGCACGGATCCTGATAAATCAGTACCAATCCCAAAAAGAGCGCCCCCTGACGCCACGATGGCGCCTTCGCCCCCGGAAGATCCTCCAGATGTGCGCCAGCGGCTCCATGGATTCAGCGTTCGACCATATACATCATTGACAGTTTCGTGCCACATAGCCATTTCAGCAATATTGGTTACGCCAATGGGAATGGCACCGGCATCAATCAATCGTTTCACTATCGTTGCGGTCATGGGGGCCTTTTTCCCATGATAGGCCCAGGAGCCCATATCAAGGGGCATTCCCTCTAAGGCGATGTTGCTTTTCAGGGAAAACGGTATGCCGGCAAGTGGTAACTTATGGGCTTCGCCGTTCGCAATTCGACGATCGATCTCTTGGGCTTCTTTTAACGCCTGGTCAAAGCGATCAAAAACAATGGCATTCAATCGAGGATTTACGGCTTTCGCTCGCTCGATGATAAATCTCGTTAGTTTATGGGCGCTAAGCTCTCCTGACTGGATCAATTTAACAGTTTGCGAAATTGGTTGCAGGTAAACGTTTATCATTTTGTCAGTCCGATTACATTTTCAGAATAACGTCATCCGACCTGGTGCTAACATCGGGGTAACGGTGGCTTTTGGCAAAAGCTCTTTCACGTGCTGAGCCATGGCTTCCATCGCCAGAGGATCACCATGATTGATGATCACTTGTGAGGGCGGCTTTGTCATGCGTTTGACCCAGCCACAGATATCTTGCCAGTCACCGTGCGCAGATAAAGACTCCATTGTGGCAATCTCAGCCTCGATCGAAATCTCTTTGTGGTGAATGCGGAGTTTATCAAGTCCATTCGGTCGCTCTTGCAGTGTGCGCCCCTTTGTTCCCTCTGCCTGAAAGCCACAAAACAATATTGTGTTTTCTGGGTGGGGAAGCCGGGCTTTCAAGTGATGCAGAATGCGTCCCCCGTTTAGCATGCCGGCTGCGGAAATGACGACCATCGGTCCCTCAGTCATACAAGCTAACATGGATTCATCACTGGTGGTCACCGTTTGAAACCCCGCAGGCAGGTAACAATCTTGACCTTCCTTGACGGAGAATGGGCATCCTTCATGATGATCTTCAGGGTGGTCAAAGAAAACCTTTGTTGCAAATGAGGACATCGGGCTATCAAGAATCACTGGAACTTTGGGAATCAGTCCATCGTCTTCTGATTTACGGATGATATATAGGATCTCTTGAGCCCGACCTACCGCAAATGCGGGTATCACCAAGACACCTTTTCTTTCAAAAGTCCGCTTTGCGATAGCGGAAAACTCTCGAACCACGTGGTTGCGAGGATGCAGTCGATCTCCGTAGGTTGACTCAAGCACAAGAGCATCCGTTTCAGTGATGGGCTCTGGCGGTCGCATGGTTAAACTGCGATCGTGGCCTAGGTCTCCGCTAAATGTCAGAATACGACTTCCATTTTTATGGACCAGCGCAAACTGGAGGCTGCTGGCGCCAATGATATGGCCAGCACTCTCAAATCGCACACTGACGTCAGGGGCGAGTTGAATCCATACGGAGCGCTTTTGAGGAACGATGTGTTGCAGTACCATCTCCACATCGTCTTCTGTAAATAAGGGCAAAGCGGGCTTGTGATTGGAATAGCCAGTTTTATTGGCGTAATGTGCAAATTCGGCTTCGAGATAGGCAGCATCGCGTAACATGACTGGCAGTAACGCGGCCGTACCTTCGCTGCAGTAGATCGGTCCTCGCCAGCCTTGGCGAAAAAATCTGGGTAAATAACCTGAGTGGTCCAGGTGTGCGTGAGTTAGTACGACTGCATTGACATTCGTCGCAGGAGGGAGCATTTGTTCCCAGTTTTTTTGTCGTATTTCCTTAGGTCCTTGAAATAACCCGCAGTCAACGAGAACAGAATAGCCGTCGAATTTAACCAAAGTGCGGCTACCGGTCACACCGCCAGCCGCACCTAAAAAATCCATCGTAAATGTCATAAGCGCACCTTCTAAACACTGGGTTGATATCCAACCCTCGTCAACGTTTGATCATCGTGCGAAGCTCTTCGAGATTCGCTTGAACATCCTCGGGGATGTGCGTCCCTCCAGAGCCTGAATACTCCATCAGGATTTGCTGCTCAAGAGAATCAAATGCCTTCGTAGCAACTTTGCTTTTTGGAGCTGATCGTACGGCTGCCTCAAAGTAGTAATCCGTTTGTGTCAACCAAGTACTACGTCCTATCAGCGACTCGGTAACGCCTAGCAGGTAATAAGCCTCGGCAGTGCTGTCTGCTTTTATGTTCTTCTGGGTTAAATATTGATTCAGCAAGCCACTTGCCACGATGTAGTCGACTAGACCCGTGCGATCCATCGGGTATGCCATGGTGCGCTTGGCGCGTTGAATAATTTTTTCAGCGCGATCAAGTTCATTGCCTTTTTTGCTGACGTCTGAAGCCAGTCGTTTCAATGCAGCCTTCCAGGCATTGACTTCACGCGACATAAACTTGGGTAGATCCGTGCGCTTTGACAATTGATCAAGCGTCGCTGACGCGCGTTTTGCATCCCCCTTAACGCGAATGACGACTTTCAGGTATTCAGGCAAAGCATCCATGGCGAATAGTTCGCTTGGCTTGGGCCAGGTTTTGAACATGTCTTCCCAAGTCGCAAGGGCTTCATCGAACTGACGCAAAGCAACTTGAAGCCGCGCTTTTTCCGGAGCCGACAGATTGCTAATAGCAACGTTCTTGAAGAAGTTATCCATGCGCGGAGCGTGTCCAGGATCTGGAAGCTTCATGTGACAGCTGATGCAGTTTTCGCTGACTTGATGAAGTAGGTAGCGAGACTCGGCTGTTGCACCTTTGTCATACCATTTATAGATGTCTTTGATGTCGCGAGACATGGATTTGGCAATGAATCCGTAGCTGCCTTCAAGTTTTTTTGTGTGATCAACTAGACTATCAGAGCCGTCGCGCATTTTGCGTAGTTCAGCCAGAATCTTATCTTTGTTCTTTGGATCCGAAAATTGTTTTGAATCCAGACTTAACGGTAAAACGTTCGTCAGGCTGGAAAACATCTGCGCCATGATACTTCGAGTTGCAGCTTGTTCCTGAAACGGTGTGGTTTCTGCTGCGCTGGTTGCTCCAGCGCCAATCATCAGGGATGTTATTAAGGCGTAAACGCGAAACATCATGACAGTTCTCCTCGTTTGATTCCAAAATCCGAGCTCTATCATAGCACGTTGCACGCTAACTTGCTGAAATGTCGATAGCATCGTAGCTGTTTGATTAGATCGCGCGTCGTTTGCGGGATTTGCCGCAGGGATTTGTTTGGTAAAACCTAAAAATATTAATAAATAACTGTAATAATTGGAAAAAATTTCTTGGCACGTGCGTTGCTCCGTTATCGGTATGGTGAATGACTGAATTTTTTATGAGGAGCCACTGTTATGTCTGCTTATGTTGTTTGGATGGATTCGAAGCATGCAAAAATTTTCCACATCGAGGGTGAGAACGTTAAGGCGTCCCGTGCTTTACGTCGCGACCACGATCATCACACGCAAAACAAACTGGACACCAAGCAAAAAGACTCGCCAAAGTTTTTTACCGATGTTGCCGACGAATTGATTGACACAACGGATGCGGTGTTACTTGTTGGTCCCGGTGTGGCAAAAAATCACTTTGTCTCGTACCTCGATAGCCATCACCGTGGTGAATTGGCCCGTCGCATCATTGGCACAGAGAATATGGATCATCCAAGTGACGCTCAGATTGTTGCGTACGCTCGGCGCTACTTCCCGAAAGTTTGATGGTCTACTTTTAATTGATCGCTCTAGTGAATGATTTCACAAGAGTTTGGCGATGAAGCGAGCAATCTCTGATTTGCTCGCTAATTCCTTCTTGGAGCCGTCTGCGGAAACGGCCCAGGCGTGATGGTTTGTCGCGCTCACTGAGCTGAGCTTGTTGATGATGAGACAGCTTAGACTGTATTTTTTGCAATAATCATCAGCAATCGATTTAATCTGTTGGTCGTTTACAGAAACCTCCAGTTTAAAACCAACTTTTGGTTTGCCCTTTAAGTCGATGCTGCCGATGATCTTTTGTGTGGGTTTGAACGAAACGCTGAAATCTGATTGTCCAGATTTTATTTTGCCGTCTGATCGCTGGTTGGGCTCGTAATCCAGTACTGACGCACAAAAGACAGCGCCCGATAATCCCCCGGCGTTTGCTGTCTGACAGGCAGTCAGCATGTCAGAGGTGGTTAGGATATTTTCGATCTTTGAATAGGATGCGGGTTTGTACTCGCAAGGGCCAGCAACAACGTGGGTTTTGAAACCTTGGCGGAAAATTTCCTCTGCGATCGCTGTGCCGAGGCTACCCGACGAGTAGTTAGAGATGTAGCGCACGTCATCGATGTAACCACGGGTTGTTCCCATCGTGATCAACACGGGATTACTTGCTCTCTTGCCGCGGTTCATGATGTGTGCGACATGATCGGCGAGAATTTTTGGTTCCGGGAATTTCTGTTTTCCCTCTTCGAGTCGTCCTTGCTGAACGTGTACATTTTTCCAGGATGCGATTTTTGCAAGGTGCTCTTGCATGGCAGGAGCAGCCATCATGCTGTCATGCATCGCCGGCAAAATGATAACCGGTTTTGATTGGCCAAGAGCGGATGCTACTAAAGCGGTGCAATGACTATCAGTCATGCCGCGAGCGATTTTAGCAATGATACTCGAAGACGCTGGCGCGATAACAACGGCGTCACTGGTTGCAACATGGGAGGCACTCCCAGAAAAGCCAGTTACAGCTTCCTTGCCAGCCGCCCACGTTAATGACATTGGAGTAATGAAGGCAGATCCACCATGAGATAACCATGGTGTTACGTCTGCGCCGAGTCTGCGCAGCGCACGAATAAAGCGAACTGATTCAACGGATGCTATGGAACCAGTGACCACCACATCGACACGACGACCCGCAAGGGCATCGGACGATGCAATGACGTGGAGATCATCGACATGCTGTTCCATGAGAGATCCAACAACGACCGAGCGCCACGCAAGGCAAGCATCTCGATCTGAGAGAGCTTACTTGGTTTTAGCCTTGGCTTGCGCTTTTTCGTTTGCGTTTGGCTTGTTGAGCGGCAAATTCGGAGCTGTGGAGCCGTTTGCACGAAGTTTGTTTTTGCGATCTGCGCCAAACTTGGCAGCTTTGCGTTCACGAATATTTGTCAGTTTGCGTGTTTTCGATGCCATGGGAAAGGATCCTTTCTTATTTCAGAGCCCCGCAAAGTAATGGAATGTCTGGTAGATTTCAAGCCCAAAAGGTGTCACCCCAGGCTTAGGATAGGTTCTCGAGAATGTAGTAACACGGCATGGTATCACCAGTTTGGCCAACCTTGGGGGAGCCCGTCGTAACCGGCCTGAATCCATAGCGAATAAAGAGTTTTCGGGCTTGTTCCATTTGTGGCGTAGTCTCAAGATAAAGTCGCTGATAGCCCAGGCGCTTGGCCTCGTCGAGGCTTCGCTTGATAAGTCTGGCTCCAATACCGTGGCCTCTCCATCGGGGGTCTACGACGAGGTCCCGGATCTCACCGAGGCCTTCCATCGGCGAAAGACCGTGAAGGGGGCCAAGACCTGCGCCTCCGATGATCAAACCGTTATTACTTTTGTCGCGCGCGACGATGTAGATAGAGCCTGGAGATTCGTAAACAGCAGAGACGTTATCCAAGCGACGAAATGTGCTGGCGAGAACGGTTCCAGCTTCTTCATAAGCACCAATTCCCCTGCGGATCATCTCTGTCACGACGTCCCGATCCTCGGCACTTATAGGGCTGATCACGACGTCTTCTGCAGACATCATTCCCAGTGCAGCGACATTTAAGCCGGGGTTAAGGTTCGAATCATTCTGAATCACTGATCGCTATCCCACACAAAATATATTTGAGTGAATCCGACTGTTACTCCTGTAACAATTTGAAATAACAACGGTTCACTTCATTTTACGTTTCGTTGAGGGCCGACTCTACCCAAAAGCAAAACGGGAATCCACCATTAATGGTTGTGGTGAGTGTGATTGCTTAATAAATGAACTCAGTGTGCTAGAGATGGTGTTCCGTTCGTAATAATCTCGCGTCCTTGTAATGGCTGCACGGGTCGATTGGTGGGCCCGTGAAAGACGCTGGTGTACATCTCGATCTGGCCGCTGGACATGGTCACTGGGTCTTTTAATACAAACCATCGCACGCCCTCGGAGCAGGGTGGGGTGGTGAGGCTACCCTGGTAGTGAAAATACTGGCGGCCAGCTGGCATGAGGGACTCCAGGGCCACCGTCACAGGATTTTGTACTTTTGTGTGAAAGTCTCGAGGCAGGACATCCCAGATTGGTTTAAAAAACTTATTCTCGCGACCGGCTAACTCGTTAATCATGACGCCAACGACGGCCAGCCCACCCGATGCGTTTTTGTGTACGAAGTGAAGTTCCATGTCAGATGGGATGCCGGAAATACGATGTTCGCTTGGGGCATGAAAGTGAAACTGAGCCAATTTAAAGCTCTCGCCATCGATTTTGATTCCGAACTTTTCGCCAACAATATTTGATTGAATTGTGTGGCCGTTGTTTTCAATCTGAAGACTCGCAGCACCGTAATCCCATTCAAGTTTTGGAGCAATTTTGGATGAGCTGGCGCGACCGATATCGATGGGTGATTGCTCGCGTCCTTTTTCGCACATCGCAAAATTACGGGCGAGGTCTCCCCAGTGCGATGGCCCACCAGCGTCGTTTTTCAGGTAAGACCAGTGTGGAGCCGCGTGCTTGTCTTTATCGGCAGCATGAGCGTCCTTCACTTCTGCATGTTTGTCAGCTTTTTCTTGGTGCGAGTTGTCGCCCTCATCAGATGAAGCATGGTGATCCCCTCGCATCGCAGTTTCTGTTTTGTGTTCATCGTGCTGCGAGTCCTTGCTGGCATGCACGGTGGATTGGTGTTTTTTAGCCTCATGAGCTGAGTCGTGCGCGGAGGCGGTGCCGTGATCATTTCCATGCTCGTCATGGGCGATTGGCGCATCGTGCGCATTTCCATGAACGCCCGCGTCGTTGGAGTGTGTCCCCTTGGATTCGTGAGCTGATGCCTGATCGGCATGAGATCCGTGGTCTTGGTGCGCGCTCGTTTTCTTCAACCAGAAAGCTCCGCCGCCATATACGGTGGCAGACAATCCAAAAGCCATCGTCCACGCCATAAACTGCTTTGCACCATCGCTCATAAAAATGCCTCCCACCTGCATTGAACTTTCGGGTGAAAGACCACGCAGACCGGGTGATATTCGGGATCATTTTTTAGAACTTTATGGTTTTGACCAAATTATTTTTAAATGCCTGATATGATGACTCAATTTCTATTTGGGCATGGGTCTGCTGAGGGGCTGTCGAGCATATCAATAATTTCGGCAGTTTCTGCATTAAAGTAGACGGTTGCATCGATACCGCAGGCAGTTCCGTAAAGAGCAAACCATGGATGGTTCCAGGTCGTTGGATGTAGGTGGCGGTATATTTTTACACCGTCCCTGTATTTGAACGTTTTGTAGTGGGTTTCTGCCTTCTCGACGGCCTGCTTGACGCTGAATTTGATCTTGTCGAATGTTCCGATTTCCGCAAGCGGAGAGCTCTCCATGAGCGCGCGTGAGGCTTCATTGAAGTTTTTAATCTCGGTATCTAAAACCAGGCCGCAAGGTCCATTCATGGGCATTGGTTTTGCGCTGAAAACGTAAATTTTCTCAGCCGCATCTTCAGCGCTTTGATCAATCATGTAATAGGATTCGATCGCTTTGCCAGGGCAGGGTGAGTCCTGCTGTGGTTCCTCAAGGAAGGCCGACCAAAGTCCAAGTTTTGACATTGCAGGATCCTGGGCATTCGCAAGATGAGCTTTCAGTGTCTTCACATCAAACGACAAAACAGATTCAGCGATGACAGGTGTTTGTTGATTGCGACGAAGATTTTGGTTTTTAAGCCCGCTTCCGTCGGAGGTGGTTTTGCAGGAAGCAGCTGCCAGCGTTGCGATCACTGTCATCGAGAAGAGCGCTGAATGCATGGTCGAGATCTCCTAAGTACAGGTGATTTTTGTAATAAGTGATTGCAGAGGCTATCGGCCTCCTGGAGGTCTGCTTAAGTTGTGTGCTGGCGTATGCATGGTGGAGTGAGGCCCAAGTTCCAAATATTCCTTGCTGAATTAGGCATTCGGGGTAAACTCTCAACCTCTTTGCCGGAGTTCCGCTCGGGCTCAAGATTAATTTTTTCCGGGAGACGCCCCATGTTGTTTGGCTCCAATGCTCGTATTTCCGCTCTAGCCTTGATAGTTTTGACAGTATCGACATCAGCTCTTGCAGCAGACGTGACCTTACTATCTGGCTTCTATCAGCGTTCAAGTCCCAAAATCGAAGGTAAAAATACAGGTTCCACCAGCACCATCAGTTTGGGTGGTCGTTATACGGACGATCTGACCACGGACATGGCATGGATTGGCGGTGCTGAGATTGCACTGCGCAGCTACTCCGGAAGTGGGGGTACTCCGACCCCTGACAACTCGGTCGGGATGGTTCTTCGTGGTGGAGCGCGTCATTATTTTAAGCCATTTGCTGATGCAATTGTTCCGTATGTCTCGGGAATTGCTAGCTTAGTTAACACTAAAACAGCCGTCTGGGTTACGGATGGGTACAACCAGACCACAACAAGTGGCTTGTATTACGGCGGAAATGCAGGTATTCGAACGGGTCTCGGTGGCGACTTTTTCGTTGAGGTCGAGATCCCCCTGTTCGAGAACCCGCTGTTTGCAGTAACGGAAACAGAGAGTGTTCGAAAAGTTGGTAATGATACAGTTACGACGAAGCAAGAAAGCACTGATACTGCGCTCTTCGTCGACACATCAGCGCCGATCACCGATATTCGACTTGGACTGGGCATGAAGCTCTAAGTCGATGTGTCATAAACTCGTAAGGATTATTTTTCAAATAAAGGATTTAAGTTATGCGTAAGAACCGTCCACCACGTAACCGTAAGAGAACTGCAAAGCTACGCGCGAAAATGAAAATTGCTCGTCGTCGCAAGCAAGTTAAGAGTATTCCTGGCCAGCGCGCTGGTTTGACATTCCGTCGCGGCTTCAAGAAGAAATAAGCTTCGCGGATCGTGTATCTAAGATTATCAAGAAGCGGTCTTGGTCAATGTGGCCAAGGCCGTTTTTGCTTTTTCATATGTCGGCTCTAGCTCGAGAGCCTTGAGAAGAAAGACCTCAGCCTTCTTCGCATCATCAGCGGTTTTAAGTTGAAGGTGTGCCAGAGCGAGGTTGTAATAGATCCGGTAGTTTTCTTTGAACTTCGGATAAAACTTGAGGGCTCGGCCATACTCTTCGATCGCCTCTAAAAGTTTTCCATCTTTGGCGAGGAGTACGCCTTTGTTGTTGTAGTGGCGAACAATCTCCATGGGGTTTGCCACTTCTTTTCCAAACGCAATCGCGTGATTGTCATATCCTGCGTCGTAAAGTTTTTTGAACGCCTCGAACTTATAGTCTGGTTGCTCCGGATTCAGTTTAATCAGCTCTTTAAATCGTTCGACTGATTTTTCCGGTTCTTTAAGTTTTAGGTACATTGTCGCAAGTTCAGTCAGGCGATCGATATTTTGAGGAGCCAATTGATCGGCTTTTTCAATGAAGGGCTTTGCCAATGTGAACTTTCCAAGCTTCATGTACATTCGTCCGGCCGTGTTATTGAGGCCGATGTCATTTTGCTTGGTCTCTAGCATTTTGAGTGCGGTATCGAGTGTGTCTTGCCAGCGTGATGCGCCTTCGTAAATATCCAAAAGCAGTTTGCGGCCTTTGTCTCCGATCTGAGCAATCATCCCTTGGACTTTGTCGATCGCTTTTTGAGTGTTACCTGATTTTACGTAAGGTGTCACAATCTTGTCTTTGAATTCGGCAAAGGTAAGGAGTCGCTGTTTAGTCGCCGCAGCTTTGGCTAAAACTGGGAGGATTTGAATGTCTTTAAACGGTTTTGCTACGATCTCAATATCGTCAAGTTCTTTGGCGAGACCCTCTTGGCCTGAGGTTCTTTGATTACTCGCCATGACAATAAAGCCTGTGTGTCGTTTCTCGCTGATGTCGTGTTGACGCCATTTCTGGATGAATGCAAGTCCGGGAAGAGGGCCAAAATCAAGCTCGATCAAGACGACATCAAAGCGATTTTGGTTGTACAAATACAGAGCGCTATCTAGATCACTGGCTTTCAAAACCGTGATTTGATGTTTAGCAAACATTTGCTCGAGTGAATTCAAAAACGCAGGATCATCGTCAATCACGAGGATCTTTCCTGGCATTGAGGGTGCTGGTGCGTTCACGTTAACTCCCTTATCTGTAGCTATATATTATCATAAGTGGGTCGGTGCTTTTTCGTGATAGGCAGGTTTTACCCGGGTCAGTTGCAAGTGATCAGTGACTTCGCTTACGATGAGCATGAGGGAATAACTAACCTGAAGTTGAGGTAATAATCCGATGAAAATCGGTATTTGTACTGGCGGTGGCGACTGCCCGGGTCTGAACGCGGTGATTCGAGCAGTCACAAGACATGCGATTTTGAATCATAAAATGGATGTTTATGGGATCCAGGACAGTCTCAATGGACTACTTTGTGATCCCCCGGCTGTTCAAAAGCTTAGCCTAACAGATGTCGCAGGAATCATCGACAAAGGCGGCACGATCCTGGGGACCTCGAATAAGGGTAGTCCTTTCAAAGACCCACAAAAAGGTGCAGAAGCGAAAGCAAAGGCCTTTAAAAATTGGCAGGCGTTGGGCCTCGATTGTCTCATTGTTGTTGGTGGAGATGGAACCCAGCGCATGGCTCTGCAGCTCCATGACGCCGGGATGCCAATCATTGGTATTCCAAAAACGATCGACAACGACTATCTCGCAACCGATATTTCGATTGGTTTTATGACAGCTGTCGACGTGGCGGCCGAATCCATAAGTCGCTTACATTCAACCGCTGAAGCCCATAGTCGGGTGATGGTGGCTGAAGTGATGGGACGTGATGCAGGGTTTATTGCTTTGCACGCAGGCATTGCAGCCGCTGCCAATGTGATTCTGATCCCAGAAATTCCATTTGATTTTGATGCGATTGTCAGAGCGATGGACGATCGCCGCAAGCGCGGTCGTAACTTTTCGGTCATTGTCGTTGCCGAAGGTGCCAGGGAGCATGGTAAAGATCCGATGTTTCGCAAGTCATCCACCGGCTCCTTGCATTTGGGTGGCATTGCTGGCGAGGTGGCTAGCAAAATCCATCAAAAAACCGGTATTGATACCAGAGTTACAGTTCTGGGGCATATTCAGCGCGGTGGGTCGCCGGTGACAATTGACCGCATTCTTGCAACGGCCTTTGGAGTCCATGCTGTGGATTTGGCTGCGCAGAAAAAATACGGGCGAGTCGTGGGATATCGCGGCGGTCAAATCTCAGATATTGGTTACGACGAGTTCGATGACGGAACACGAGCCATCTCGCTGACGGATCCTTATCTACGCGCTGCAGAATCGATAGGTATTTGTCTCGGACGCTAAATTTATTTCGATGTCGCTAAAGTTGTGAATGCGGTGACGATCGCCTCATACTCTGGCGGAAATGGCGTTGCACTTGAAATGAATACAACGCGCACCGGAGTGGGCACGCCCGTCCTTGCATGGAGGTATTCAAAATTGATGCCGTCAAATGACGTTGGCAACAGGTGGGAAAGCTTATCTGCCTGAGCGAAGGTCGATGTGAAGCGATCAAACTGCTTTTTTGTAATTGATCTTTTTGTGCATGACTTTTGGGTTTGTTTTATTTCACACAAAGAGATGGCATCTTTTCCCGGAGTGTTGGTGCGAATGATCCATCGCTGACCCGGAAAGCTCATGCCGGCTTCAGAAAATAATGCCCAACCCTCAGCTTTGGGACCAGCAGCGGCCAACTGTCGCGCAAATTCATTTTGAAATTCAGGCTGGATTTTAGCAGGGTCCGCACTGTCTGTGCCTGGTTTCAGTGCTGCCGATTTTGAATCTGCATCAGCGGCAGAGTTTAGTTTGGACTGCTCGGCTGCAGTGGGCTTCTTTGCTGCTGACGTGCGAACCGTTTCTGCCTCAGCAGGAGACGACGAAACGCAAGATCCGAGTGAGCTGGCGGTGACGAGAGAAAGCATCAAAAGATTCTTTTTCATGTATCAACCCTATTTAGATGAGCAATATTTTATACTTTTGATTACTCGTGGCATTTTGCTGTTATCAGAATCAATGTCCACGTATTTAAATTTCTTTTCGAACGCCGATTTTGCAAAGTCCAGCGGCGCTTGAAATCGACAGTCCTGCTTGTTGGTTTTCCGATTTCGAGCACAAACCGGAATCATGCCTGGTTCCGATGTGGTCCCAATCAGGTTCGGTTCAGGCTCCAGAGTCCACTGGCATTCTTTTTTGCCTTCGGGGTCGCAGCCCAGGAGAAAAAGCACCGGAACCGTCATCAAAAATTTGCCAAAATGACTCATAATGTCCATTCCTCTGAGAGGTCTGTTTAGGCTATTATGCCAAAGTTTCTCACAAATTTCGAATTCTTAGCTCCAGGAGATCACCCCCCCATGGTCGATGCGCAGTCTGGCAAGATGCGAGATCCTCTAGTCACCGTCCAGTCTTTCCTGACGCAGTTTGATGCGTTGATTGACGAGGCCAGGGCACATTACAGAGTCGAAACATTAGCTCCTCGGGTACACGTCCTCTCACCAAAGCAAAGCCCGCTCCCCCCCAAGGAGACGGTCACAAAGGACGTTGCACTGACTGTTACGGCGCTTATCCACGGGGTTGAGGTGGCAGGGCTAGGGGTCATGGTTGAGTTTTTAGAGCTTGTCACAAGGGGGGCGGTCCGTCTTGAGCAATCTCTTGGATTGGCATTGGGAAATATTCCTGCGGCCCTCAAGGGCGTGCGGTTTGTAGAGCGTGATTTAAACCGCTCCTTTGGTCGAACTAATATAGAAACAGCCGAAGATCGACGTGCAGACGAGCTGGAAGCTTTGCTATCTCGATCCAGGCGGCTTCTGGATTTTCATCAGGTGAAACTGACAATTGATCGTCCATTTTGGATCTTTCCTTATTCGAAAAGTGGCTTTGAGTTTGCTCGTCTGGTTGCGCCGGACGTCACATTAATTACTCATTGGGGAAAGGGCTTTTCAGCCGACGGCAAGTGCTCTGACGAATGGTTGAATTCAGTCGGCGGTGTGGGTGTGACGATGGAGCTTGGGCAAAACGGTTTCGAC
>JBIIGV010000144.1:0-6454 GCA_044236265.1 Oligoflexales bacterium | reverse complement strand
TCTAAACAAATTAGTCAGGGAGTGGCTGTTATCAGGCGCGCGATTGAGGTGGCTTCTGCCCTCGATAACGATGAATCTGTGCCGCCCGCTGTAGGTCCGAAAGCACCTATTTTTACTTGGGGCGAGATCATCCCGTACCCACAGACGGGTTCTCCCGTGCTGGATCCGGGTTGGCATAACTTCAAACATGTGAAGGCAGGCGAGCGACTTGGTGAGTTTTCGGGAAAAGTCATCACAGCGAGTGTCTCTGGCCCAGTCTTATTCCCTAAATATCCAGATCGCCTTGGGGACGGGACGTACGGTCAGAATCCCCCAGCAGCCGAACTTGTGAGGATCTTAAAAGAGATCACCGAGGCTGAGCTGCCTAAGTGAGATGACGCTAGTGGTTTGTGTTTTTCTCGTTACGTTTATCGGATCCGGGAATGTCACAGTATGGACTTTCAGCGCAGGCGTAAATATCAGCTTTGCGTCGGGGCAAGTAGGGGCGCACGAGTACGAAAAAATGGTAGCCAATGTTTAGGAAAAATCTGACAAGCCCCAGGCGTGCGGTTTTCGCAAGAATCCAGTAGCCTGGCAAAGTGCTCCATATAGTTATAAATGCATCCACCTTTGTCGCCATCGTCCCATCAGCCCTGCGAACGTGCATCACTTTATGCACGGCTTTGGGATCAAGGCCGTGAGCTTTGGGGTCAAAACCTGGAGCACAAATGTCGACGAAATTGATGAGTTCTGATCCCCTCGACTTTCGGTAATGGTTTATTTCGGTGGAACAGAGCACGCATAGTCCGTCAAAGTAAACGGTGACTTTGGGAGTTTCCATATTATCTCCTCGCATCGATGGTTTCTTAACGTTTCATCGCTCGTTGGATGGCGCGATTAGCGTCTCGCTCCTTGGATGTATCCCGCTTGTCATGCAGCTTCTTACCCTTGGCGAGCGCAATTTCAACTTTGACGCGTTGACCGCGCAGATAAATTTTAGTCGCGACACATGTCATGCCCTGGGCTTCAATGCCTCGCTGAATTTTGGAGATTTCTTTCTTGTTTAAAAGGAGCTGGCGTGGGCGCTTTTCTTCGTGGTTCATAATATTGCCATGGGAGTAATGACCGATGTGAACGTCGCGCAGTGTTGCGATAAAGCCGTCGATATCGACCCATCCGTCGGTGAGATTGCATTTTCCAGCTCTGAGACTTTTCACCTCAGTGCCGGTCAGGGCAATACCAGCCTCCCACGATTCACCAACAGAGAACTCGTGATAGGCTTTCCGGTTTGATGCAATAATTTTTATTCCAGGTCCCGCCATAGCTGCCTTGACTGTAACTCAAAGGGTCAGTCTTGGCAAATGAGTCCAGCGACTACTGGACTGCGGCTACGCCGTTACGCAAATGAATCTGGAGGACCTGCAGGGCGGCGGGGGTAATGCCACTGATACGGCTTGCTTGGCCGAGAGTTTCGGGCTTGAATCGTGTGAGTTTTTCGCTCACCTCGAAGGATAGGCCAGGTATTGATTTGAAGTTCATATCGCGAGGGATGAGTACCTTGTCCAAGTACTGGCTATCTTTGATCGCTCGCTGCTCGCGAGCAATGTAGCCTTCATATTTGATTTCAATAGCGACACGCCGAACAATTTGCCGAGGGTATGTTTGCAGTTCCGGTACCAAATCGATCAGCGTCTCAACGTCAAAGTCTGGACGGCGTAACAGCAATTCAAGCTTGGTTCCTGAATTGTCATTTCCGACGTAGAGGTCAGCTGGCATGTTGGACTCGCCAAAGGTCCTCGTCTTTACGAATTGTGTCACGTCTCGAATGAGTCGCTGGCGGTCCGAGAACAGCTGATAATCGTGATCTGAAACCAACCCTATGGAACGACCTAGATCTGTCAGACGGGAGTCAGCATTGTCTTCGCGCAAGTAAAGACGATGTTCTGCCCTCGACGTGAACATACGGTAGGGTTCTTGGGTTCCTTTGGTGATGAGATCGTCAATGAGAACCCCGATATAAGCTTCACTTCTGCCAAGTACAAACTTGTCTAGTCCTGCTACTTTGCGGGCTGCATTGATGCCAGCCAATAGCCCCTGAGCCGCAGCTTCTTCGTAACCAGTTGTACCGTTGATTTGTCCCGCGAGAAATAATCCAGGACACTTCTTAACTTCGAGGTTGGCATAAAGTTCCGTGGGATCCACGTAGTCATACTCAATCGCGTATCCTGGTCGAATAATCTCAGCGTTCTCAAGGCCGCGCACAGAACGAACGAACTTTATCTGCGCCTCAAGAGGAAGCGAAGTGGAAAGACCATTCGGGTAAACCTCTACAGTGTCGTAGCCCTGCGGCTCTAAGAAGATTTGATGGCTTTCACGGTCTGCGAATTTGACCACTTTGTCTTCAATGCTTGGGCAGTAGCGAGGACCAATGCCTTGAATTGTGCCGCTGTAAAGCGGTGACATGTGCATGTAGTCACGAATAATTTGATGGGTTTGAGCATTCGTATGCGTGATGTAGCAAGGGATCAACTTTTGCTCGATCTTGTCATTTGAAAAACTGAACGGGATGATGTCCTCATCTGAGTGCTGAGGATCCAGTAGTTCCCAGTTAATTGTTTTTGCGTCAAGGCGAGGCGTGGTGCCAGTTTTTAGACGACCTACGCGCAGTCCGGTTGAACGGATGAATTCTGCCAGACCGATACTTGGCGCATCGCCAGCTCGACCCGCACTTATACGCTCGTGGCCGATATGTATCAGACCATTTAAAAATGTTCCTGTGGTGATGACCACAGCACCAGCTAAGAATGAGCCAAAAAACTTTGTTTCAACGCCGATAACGCGCGACATGCCCTCGCTATCCTTGTCGATGATCAGGCCCTCGACGGAGTCTTGTCGAATTCTTAAGTTGGTCGTGTTCTCCAGTTTGTGCTTCATGTACCGCCGGTACAAATCCATATCAGCCTGCGCTCGCGAGGACCAAATGGCTGGACCTTTTTTACGGTTGAGAACACGGTATTGAATACCGGTCGCATCGATAGCTTTGCCCATCTCGCCACCAAGGGCATCAATCTCTTTAACGAGGTGTCCCTTTGCTGTTCCACCAACTGCTGGATTACAGCTCATGGCCCCAATGCGATCAACGTTCTGGGTGACCAGTAACGTTTTTGCTCCGGTACGAGCCGCGCTGAGAGCTGCCTCACAGCCTGCATGGCCGCCACCTACGACGATGACGTCAAATCGTTCAAATGTATTTGCCTGCGTTGACACGACTAAGAGCGAACCTTTCTTGCATGGGAATGCATAGAATTGTTCGCTCTTGTTAATGGAAACCGAAGGGGAATTCAATGAAATTCAGGCCCCATTATGGCCAGGGCATAACTATGCGACTTTCTTGTGGGGCGCCTCAGAAGCCTGATCGTTGTTTGATTTCCTTGAAGTTTCTTCTGACTGCTGCTGGAGGCTGCGCAGTAAACGCCTAATTTTAAGAGGATCTTTACGCAGAGCCTCAATTTGGCGCCGAGACTCCTCGTGGAAGTACTTCTCCTCGATGTTGTATCCATTCTTACCTAGAGCGTCTTTAAGCATGGGGCTAACCTCCTTCATTCTTTATGTAGGGTAAGGTCGACACCGCCACGTTTTCCTGCAGGTTTTTTTATTTTGTCATTTAATTCAGTGGCTTAAGCCCTGCAAATCAAATGGGGTCCGCCTTGGTTTGGATGGCTTTTGCCTGGCAGCCCAGGACCAAGGGAAACGCATTGTTTATTTTTTGGGTTCTTTCAGGTATCCGAGGGCCATATGGAAAATGATTCCGAAAATTTAGCGACCGCCTCCGCTTGGCGGGGCCTCGGGGGACCCATATCTGACCGTGATGCTGGTGTGCGGGCTGATCTGTATCTGGCAAAAGCTTATCCATTTCTGACTCGCAGTGGGTGGCAAAAACGGATGGACCTTGGCGAGGTGCTCATCAACGAGCGTGCCATCAAGGGTAGCTACAAACTCAAAGCGGATGATCGCGTCAGTTTTTATCATCCGGAGTCAGAGGAGCCGGATGTTGATCGCAATATTTTTGTGATCTGGCAGGAAGGTTCTGTGATGGCTGTCTTTAAGCCAGGCAATCTTCCCATGCATGAAAATGGTGCCTATCGTAAGAATACGTTTGCGCACCTGATGGTCGAAAACATTGGGTCTGAATGGTCGGCGGTGCATCGGCTAGATCGCGAAACTAGTGGGATTGTTTTGTGCGGTGCCAACAATGTCGTGAGGCAAAAACTTGCCGCTGATTTTGAGGCGAAGAAAATAAAAAAAGAATATTTGCTAATCGCCAAAGGTGTTCCTTCAATTTCGTCCTGGTCGATTGGTGGGGCCATCGGTGACCTGGCAGAAAGTAAAATTCGGATCAAAAAATGGGTTGTTGATGGAGGCTTGTCCGCACAAACAGATTTTGTGGTGGAGAAGACAATAGGTGAGGGTGCTTCGGGATATTCATTGATTCGAGCATTTCCCAAAACTGGTCGTACAAATCAGATCCGTATTCACGCCGCATATTCAGGACACTGGATTTTGGGTGACAAACTCTATCACCCCAATGAAGACGTTTTTCTAGATTACTGGGACAGCCAGCGAACAACTGATTTCTGTGTTGAGCAGACATTATTTAATCGCTGCTGTTTGCATGCGGCAGCATTGACATTTGTGCATCCTGAAACTGGCAAGACTGTTCGCGTTGAGAGTCCATTGCCAGACGATATGCAGCAATTATGGGCTCGCCTCGAGTCGCTGTAATATTTGACGCAATTTGTTGAAAATTTCCCTCTTTGACGTGGGCTGAAATCAGGCGTAGGTCAACCGCTTGGCGGTATGCCTGGAATTTTACACGCAAGGGGGACGTACAACTATGAAGACTGTCATGTCAGTTTTTGGCACAAGACCTGAAGCCATTAAAATGGCACCCGTGGTGAACGCGCTGAATAATCAACTAGGAATCACTGGAACTGTCTGTGTCACGGGGCAGCATCGCGGTCTCTTAGATCAAGTCTTGGACTTGTTTAAAATAAATCCGATTCACGACCTGGACGTTATGACGCCAGCACAAAATATTTGGGATGTGACCACGCGAGTCGTAAATGGTCTTGTTCATGTTTTTGAACGGTTCAGGCCTGATATGGTCCTGGTTCATGGGGATACATCGACGTCCCTTGGCGCTGCTCTGGCAGCATTCTACCGCAAAATTCCTGTGGGACACGTGGAGGCCGGTTTAAGGACCAAAAACATCTACTCCCCGTTTCCTGAGGAGATGAATCGAAAGCTGGTCGCTGATATTGCCTCGATACATTTTGCTCCAACTAAGAATGCGGCGCGTAATCTACTTGCTGAAGGAGTAAGCGCCGATGACATTCACGTTACGGGTAATACAGCTATTGACGCACTACTTGCCGTTGTCGGGATGGATAAACCGCAGGTTGGCTTAGCAGAATTGATTGATGATCGCCCCATGGTTTTAATCACAGCGCACAGGCGTGAAAATTTTGGTGAACCTCTTCGTGAAATTTTTACGGCAATCAGGGATTTTGCGATCGATCATCCGCACATGTGCTTTATTTATCCTGTCCATCCGAATCCAGGAGTGAAGCAGCCTGCAGAGGAGATTCTGGGGGGTCTTCGCAATGTCCACTTGCTTGCTCCACTTGGTTACGAAGAGATGACCTATCTGATGAAACAGGCCCTTTTCATCATGACTGATTCGGGTGGGATTCAAGAGGAGGCGCCATCACTTGGTAAGCCCGTGCTCATTCTTCGTGAAAGCACTGAGCGTCCAGAGGTTATTGAAGCCGGTTGTGCCAGCCTTGTTGGTAGCCACCGTGAGCTGATCATGGGAATGATGAATGAACTAAATCAAACTGGAAGCGAGACCTACAGGCGCATGAGTCGGGTCAAAAACCCATTTGGTGACGGTACGGCTGCTGAGCGAATTGCCGCGCTTGTCAGTGCAAGGCTGAGTGGTCCTAGGTTTTTGCCATCACCGGAAACTCAGGATGTAGGGATCGGGCCATTAGTGTCTATTAAATAATCAGATTCTTGTCCTTTGCGGACTCTCCCTTGACGCCCCAACTTGCAAGCGATTAACCTCCAGGCCTTGCAATAAAGACGTTATGGGGGGAGTCCTGATGAGGCGTTTTGCTAACGTGCGTTCTGCGCTAATTTCCGTGGCTTTGGTGTTTACTGCTGCATTGACAGCGGTGATTCCAGCGGGATCTGTTTGGGCCGATGAAGATCCAATGAACCCAGGTATCGATATGGCGGCCTTTGAGGCGGCTTTGACGACCACAGGTGTCGAGGGTTGGGTTCATGGACGGCTGGGTCCTTTGGCTGTTTTTGTGTTTCGTGAAAAAGGTGAGTTTTTCCGATATGCGATTTTCCCCATGGTTTCCCACGTTCCAAACGTAAAATCAGAACTAGAGACGCTTAAGCGTCACGA